>JBPCXC010000340.1:0-5421 GCA_051008875.1 bacterium | reverse complement strand
ACACGCTACGCTGCGACGGCGCCGACGCGCGCGACTCGATCCGCGCCCGCCTGCACGCCGCCGGCATCCCGACCGCGATCTACTACCCCCGCCCGCTGCACCAACAAGGCGCCTTCGCCGGCGCGATCAACGCCGACGAAAAAATGCCAGTCGCGGAAATGCTATCGCAACAAGTGTTCAGCCTGCCGATGCATCCGTACTTGCGCGAAGAGGATCGGACGCGAATCATCGATGCGGTGAAAGCGGCGGTGGCGGCGGAGTGAGAGCTGTGGTATAATCGCTTTCAAGCGACACAATCCTCCCGCCGCCCTTTATCTGAGAAGCCGCCCTTTATCTGAGAACTTCCGATGTTGCAATATTGTTAATCGCTGGCAACGCTAATGCTACCACCTTTGAAACCAAATTTTATTTTACGGTTTCGTGTAGTGAAATTAACAAGGACCCTGAAAACAATCTGACATGCGAAGTTAATTCTGATACACAAGTATTCCGCCTCGGGCAAAATATATCTGGCATGACAAAGGCTGTCGCCACTCTGACGTGCCCATTGCTTGCTCAGAATTTGACGCAACATGCTCCGGATGAAGTCAAACTGGATATGGTGGCCAATAAATGGCAAATGGAAGTTGCGACGCTTGACCGCGGCATTGTTCTCGCGTCATGCGATATGTATTGATTCATGCCGCGCTTACCTCGCCACAAAAACCGAACTAGATTCCCATTATTAAGAACGCGATGCAAAAACAAGACGCTCGCCGTCATTCCCGCAAAAACATCCCCCCCACCGTCATTCCCGCAGTCTGTTGAGCGGGGATCCACACTCGCGAACGCGAGTGAGGCAGGGCGTAGCCCTGCTTGCTTTTCGATGAGGCGAACACTGGTTCGTACTCCCTCGCATCGTTCATTGCCACGGATGGCAATCGGCAAATGGGCGTGGTGGGGGTGAAAAGAAAAAAAGATTCCCGAGAAAAGACTGCGGGAATGACGGCGGGGGATGTTTTTTATTGGAGTAGCGCACCCGCATGGCGCGCTCACTTTGTCGTCATTCCCGCTGGGGCGCGAAAAAACGCCGGGAGCGTTTTTTTCGCGAAGCGTAAGCGAGCCCGAAGGGCGAGTATCAGGATGATACGAGCAGTCCAATTGTCCACGGATGGCGGTTTTCAATCTGGTGCGGTGGCGTGAACAAGTCGTGGGATTTCCGCTTTCATCAAAAGAAAGCAAGCCCTCGGCTTGCCTCACTTGCTTACGCAAGTGTGGATTCCCGCTCAACAGACTGCGGGAATGACGAGAGGATGGGGTGACGGCGAGGGGATGACGGTGTGGGTTGCGTCAGGGTTTTTTGACGGGCTTGCTCTTCGCGGTTTTTTTCTTCGCAACTTTTTTCTTAGCCGCTTTCTTCTTGCTCGCCTTTGCGTTCTTCTCGTTGTCGGCGGCGCCTTTGCGCAGCGGGAATTCGAAGCCGAGTTTGCCGGTTTTTGCAGTCAGATCCATCGTTAAATGGGCGGCGAACTTGCGGTTGTTTTTCTTCGACACGAAGCCTTCGAGCAGCGCGGTCTTGCCTTGGGTCAGCAGTTGCGCGGCTTCGTCGGGCGCGATCGGGCGGCTTAGGATGTGCTTGCCGATGGCGAAGTCGCAGGCTGGTTTGTCGCCAATGGCGTTGCGGCATAGGTAGCGGCGCGGGGTGTCGAGCACCGGGGCGGCGCATTTGGGGCAGGCGCCGAGTTTTTCGCATGCCTCCGGATTGATGTCGCCGGTGTCGTCGGCGTCGTCGAAGTCGAAGCGCACGCTGAAGTCGTCCTTGACGATCAACTCGGCGGAGAACTCGCGGCCGATGCGGCTGCGGAATCCTTGCAACGGGCCGATGCGCCGGTCGCGCAAAAGCGCGGCGGCTTCGTCGGACGAGAATTCGCGTCCGGCGATGGACTTCCAGATCGAGAAGTCGCAGGCGCAGCAGACGAACTTGCGGTAGTTCTCGCGCACTTCGCCGCCGCACTTCGGGCACGGCGACTGCAGCGTCGCGTATTCGCCGGGGATTTGATCGACGTCGCAGTCGCGCGCGGCGGCGACGATGCGCTCGGTCATCTCGCGGATGTGGCGCATGAAATCGTCGGCGGAGAACTCGTTGCTCTCGATCTCCTTCAGCCGCTTCTCCCATTCGCCGGTCAACTCGGCCGCGGTCAGTTCGTCGATCTTGAGCGCGCGCAAAAGCCGCAGCAGCGTGTTCGCCTTCGGCGTCGGAATCAGTTCGCGCGCGTCGCGCAGCACATAGCGATTGCGGATCAACTCCTCGATGATTGCGGCGCGCGTCGCCGGCGTGCCGAGCCCGCGCCCTTTCATCGCCTCGCGCAACTCGCCGTCCTCGAGCGACTTGCCGGCGCCCTCCAGCGCCGACAGCAGCGTCGCCTCGGAATAGCGCGGCGCCGGTTTGGTGTGCTTGGGCGTAGCCTCGACCTCGACCACCGCGGCTTGCTCGGCGGCTTGGCCGTCGGCGACGGCGAGCGGCGGCAACGTCTCGGTGGCGTCCTTGCGTCCCATCACCTGCAGCCAGCCGCTTTCGATCAGCACCTTGCCGCGCGTCTCGAACGCCTCGCCCTCGACCACGGTGGTGCGCAGCGTGTTCTCGAACCGCGCCGGCGGGAAGAACGCCGCGATGAAGGTGCGCGTGACCAAGTCGTAGATGCGCCGCTCTTGCTCCTTCAACTTGCCCGGCGCCTCGCCGGTCGGCACGATCGCGAAGTGATCGGACACGCGTGCATTGTTGAAGATGCGCTTGTCGCCGGCGCGGATGTACTTGCTGTCGAGCGCGATCCGCGCCCAATGCGCAATCGGTTTGGTCGCGGGATTGTCGTCGTCGCTGCGCTTGCTCTCGTCGATGCGTTCGTCGTTGCGCTCGCTCAGCGCGCGCATAACCTTGTTCACCATCGCCGGATAGTCCTCCGGCAGCGCGCGCGAATCGGTGCGCGGATAGGTCAGCGCCTTGTGGCGCTCATACAACGCCTGCGCGATGGCGAGCGTGGCGCGCGCGGAAAAGCCAAAGCGCCGGTTGGCCTCGCGCTGCAGCGAGGTCAGATCGAACAGCAGCGGCGGCGACTGGCTCGCCGGCTTGGTGACCTCGGTCGCGTCGCCGCGCTTACGCAAGCAGCGCGCGACAATGTCCTCGGCGCGCGCGAGATCCCAGATTCGCTCGGGACGCGCGATGCCATGCGGGTCGGCGCCGTCGCTCTCGTTCTTGGCGGCGGCTTTGCGCGCCTTGCGCTCTTGCGCGGGCGCCGCCCATCGCCCTTCGTAGCGTCCCGATTCGATCTCGAACTGCGCGTGCACTTCCCAGTATGCGCGCGGCTCGAAAATTTGAATCTCCTTTTCGCGATCAACCAAAATCGCCAGCGTCGGAGTCTGCACACGCCCGACGGTGGTCAGCGAGAAGCCGCCGCCGGAGGAGTTCAGCGCGGTCATCGCGCGGGTGGCGTTGATGCCGACCAGCCAGTCGGACTCGGAGCGGCATACCGCGGCGCGTTGCAGCCCGAGCAAGTCGGCCTCGGCGCGCAAGTCGGCGAAGCCGGCGCGGATCGCCGCCGGAGTCATTGATTGCAGCCACAGCCGGCGCACCGGTTTTTTGCCGTTGAAGTGGCGGATCAGGTAATGGAAGATCAACTCGCCTTCGCGTCCAGCGTCGCAGGCGTTGATCACCGCGACCACGTCCTTGCGCCGATACAACTTGCCGACCAGTTTCAGTTGCGTCTCGCTCTTGGCGATCGGCTGCAGATCGAAATGATCGGGCAGCACCGGCAAGTTGGCGAGCGACCATTTGCCGCGCTTGACCTCGACGCCCTCGGGCGCGACCAACTCGAGCAGATGGCCGACCGCCGAAGTCACCACATGCTCATCGCCTTCGTAGAAATTCTTCCGTTGCGAAAGGCCGCCGAGCGCACGGGCGATGTCGCGCGCCGCCGACGGCTTCTCGGCGATAACCAGCGTCTTGCCCATGCGATGCGTTCGGTGCGTGCGGTTCGGTTCGGGGATGCGGGAGGGATGCGCGCGCGTCAGTGGATGCAGGTGTGCAGTCCGTCGAGCACCAACGATTCGGTCAAGTCGGAGATGCCGTCGCCGCCGGAGTAGTTGCTCAGCACCATCAGGATCACCCACTTCAGATGGTCCAAATCAATGCCGTCCAAGCCGAGCGCCATCAGTTGATTGATCACCATCTCGCGCGACACCGGATCGAGTACGCCGCATTGCTCGAGGCTGAGCAGCAGCCCTTGCGCCTCGGTGCTCAGGCGCTCGCACTCCTGCGCCGAGTAATGGCGCAGCGCGCTCTGTTCGATCTTGAGCGCGGCACCGGCGTTGCGCTCGCACAGCCGAGCGAGATTCTCCAGCCAGTCGAAGGCGCGATCGATCATGCTGTGCTCGAAGCCGGCTTGGCTCAACTCCAGCGTCAGCGTCTCTTGGTCGGGCTCATATTCGCCGTCGTCGAACATATAGTTCTCGAACAGGTAGATCAGCACATCGAGCACGTTCTCTTTCATTCGGTTTGGTCGGGCGGGTGGGGGTTAGTCGCTATCGAAGGAATGTTGCGGGCAAGCGTTTTGGGGAACCGATTCAAAATCGAGTCGCTTAAACTGAAGCCACTTGTTCGTTCGACAACGATTCATTGTTCGACAACTTGCACAACTTGCAACGTTCGGTTGTTCGGTCGCGGTCATTGCGGCAGCCGTTGATAGCCTCCAGCGGCCGCGGCGATCCATCCATCGAGTTCCAAGCGCGTAAGGATGTACGAAACTTCGTCCGCCGTCAATCCACTTCGCGCAATTAGTTCGTCGATGCCAGCCGGGGCGTGGTCGATCATGCCATACAGCCGCGCCGCGGCGGCATCGGCGGGAGCGTCGGCGGCGCGAGCGCGCGACGGCGGCGCAGCGAAGAACTGGCCGATCTCTTCGAGGATGTCGGCGCTGGTCTCGACCAGTTTCGCCCCCTGGCGCAGCAGTTTGTGGCAGCCGCGGCTGGTCGGCGCGTGGATCGAGCCGGGCACGGCGAACACCTCGCGCCCTTGCTCGCCGGCCAATCTCGCGGTGATCAGACTGCCGCTGCGGATGCCGGCTTCGACCACCAGCGTGCCGAGCGACAAACCGCTGATCAAGCGGTTGCGCCGCGGGAAATGCGCGCGCATCGGCGGCGTTCCCGGCGAGTATTCGGACACGATCAAGCCGTGCGCGGCGATCTCCTCGGCGAAGTCGGAACTGCCGCGCGGATAGACTACGTCGAGTCCGGTGGCGATGACCGCGACCGTGTCGCCGCCTGAGTCGAGGCAGCCGCGATGCGCGCAATGGTCAATGCCGATCGCCATGCCGCTGGTGATGGCGAAGCCGATCGCGCTCAACTCGGCGGCGAACTGCTCGGTGGTGCGCCGCCCCGACGGGGTCGGGC
>JBPCXC010000339.1:0-1389 GCA_051008875.1 bacterium | reverse complement strand
ACCTTCCGCCCTTTCTGCGCCGCGCGCGCCTTGCCGCGCCCGCGTCCGTGATGGCCGCGCCGCAGCGTCGAAGAGTTGTTTGCGGGGGGAGTCGAAGCGGACATTGCGCGAGCGTTAATAGTGAGTGCGCGGCGCGGCGCAGTATAGCACGCAGCGACGACGCATCGCGTCTATGGCGGCGACTCATCCAGCAAACTCATCCCCGGGCGCACCAGCGTGAACGCCACCGGCTGCTGCGTGACTTCGACGCCGTCGGCGCATCGGCGGCTGACGGTGAAGCACGATTTCGCCAAGTCGCCGGCGTCGCGGAAGTCCTCGCGGAAATGCGCGCCGCGGGAGTTGCATCGCGCCAGCGCGGCGCGCGCGATGACGTCCGAGATGTCGGTCAGGTTGCGCAGGTTGAGCCAGTCTTGCCACGATAAGTTGAACGCGCGCTCGCTCGCCACGCCGAGTCGCATCGTCTCGTCGCGCAACGCATCGAGTTCGCCGAGCGCGCGGCGCAAGCCGTGGTCGTCGCGCAGCACGCCGACGTCGCGCCACATGATGTCCATCAACTCGTCGCGTAGTTCATGCAAGCGCGCCACCGGCGAGTCGTCGCGCGCGTGCAACGGACGCAGCGCGGCGGCGATTTCGGCGCCGACCCATTCCGCGTCCACGTCGTCGGCGAATCCGCCGGCGCTTGACTCGGCGGCGACATAGCGCGCCATCCGCTCGCCGCAGATGCCGCCGAACACGGTCGAGTTGGCGACGCCGTTGCCGCCGAGTCGGTTGGCGCCGTGCACGCCGCCGGCGTCTTCGCCGGCGACGAACAAGCCCGGCATCTCGGTTGCGGTGTCGGCGTCGCACACCACGCCGCCCATGAAGTAATGCGCGGTCGGCACCACTTCGACCCGACCGTGAACTAAGTCGAAGCCGCAGTCGGCGCAGCGTTTTACCATGCCGGGGAACTGCGCCGCCACGGCGTCGGCGCGCAGATGCGCCATCGACAAATACACGCCGCCGTTCGGCGTCGCATGGCCGGCGCGCATCTCGGCGTACATCGCGCGGCTGACGACATCGCGCGTGGCGCGTTCGCCGTGCGCGTCGTAGTCGAACAAGAATCGTCGTCCGTCGCCGTCGAGCAGATGCCCGCCGGCGCCGCGCAAGCCCTCTTCCAACACGGTGCCGGTCATGCGCGTATCGCGTCCGGCGAGCAAGCCGGTCGGATGGAACTGCACCATCTCCATGTCGCGCAGCGGCAACCCGAAGCGCAGCGCCATCGCCAGCCCGTCCATGCTCTTGTCGCCGGACGGCGTGTGATAACGATACATGGTGGGACCGCCGCCGGTGGCCATCAGCACCGCCTTTGCGCGTACGAAACGCAAGGCGCCGCGACGCATGTCGATGAAC
>JBPCXC010000338.1:0-1647 GCA_051008875.1 bacterium | reverse complement strand
GTGTTGGGGGGGGGGGGGGGGGTTCGGCGAATGTTTTTTTCGCCCCCCCGCGACTCAGCGAACGACGACTCAGCGAACGATAAAAAAGGAACTGCCATGTGGTGACTCCATGTCTATTAATAGTGGTGGATTGAATCAAGTTGATCCAACTTCGCGCGCGATCATACGCCGACTCTCGCCGCCGCGCAACGGCGCAAAACAACGCGTTTTGCGCCGTGCGGCGGTGTTACGAGCGATGACGATCGCGCGACAGCATCTTGGTCAGCCGCTCCATCTGCTTCGCGGTCAGCACCTCGGCGAGGGTCGCTTTGATCTCGGCCGCCTTGCGCGTCATCTCGCTGGCGAGCGCGCCGTGCTGACTCGCCAGTTCGGCGACTCGGTCGTCGTAGTCGGCGGCGTTCGGGTCTAAGTCGAGCATCGCGCGGCGCGATTCGCGCAGTTGATCGCGCATCCGCATCAGGCTCGGACGCGCGTCCTCCGCCACGGTGCGCAACGCGTCGCGCTGCGCGTCGTCGAGTTCGAGTTTGCGCGACAGACGTTTGATCATCCGCTCGCCGAGCATCAAGCCGTGATGCGCGTGGCCGATGCGGTCGCCGTCGTGATGATAGTCGTGCCGGACGTTGCACGCCGCCAGCGCGCCGGCGATCACGATCGCGCCGGCGAGCGCGGCATACAGATATTTCTTTTTGCTCATGGGATTCTCCAAGTAGTCAGTCGGTTTCGGTTGCGCGGCATCGAAACGCCGCGCACCGACAATGCCGCCGCCGCGCGTAAAAGTGCGCGTGGAGTTTGTAAATGATTTGTAAAAATCGAACGCGTGGTCAAGCGGTTTGCGCCGTTTCGGTTTGCGCCGAAAGCGGCAACTCGATGGTCACGATCAAGCCGCCGCCGCCGTCGCCGCGTGCGTTCGTCGCCGCGATGCGCCCGCCATGCGCGGCGACGATGCCTTCGGCGATGGCGAGGCCGAGCCCGGCGTTGCCGGTCGCTTCGCTGCGCGACGGGTCGGGGCGATAGAACGGCGCGAAGATGCTGCGCAACTCGTCCTGCGCCACGCCCGCTCCGTCGTCCGCCACCGCCACGCGCGCGTTCGACTCGACGCGCTCGAGCGTCACCGTCACTTTCGATTCGGCGTGGCGCAAGCCGTTGCGGATGACATTCTCGAACGCGCTGCGCAACTGCGCGACGTCGGCGCGGACGATCAACGCATCGCCGGCGACTTCGACGCGCTTGCCGCGACCGGCGAACTCATACGCGGCGTCGCGCGCGATGCGCTGCAGCATCGCGCGCAACTCGACCGGCGCGACTCGCAACTCAATCGCGCCGGCTTGCAGGCGCGTCAGCGACAGCAGTTGCGCGATCATCGCTTCGAGGCGCAGGATCTCGCTCTGGATGCGCGCGATCTGCGCGCGCGTTTCGCGCTTCTTGATGCCGTCGTGGTCGTCGCCGTCACCGATTCCATTCTCCAGCAACGTCGCCGCGACTTGCATGCGCGACAGCGGCGAGCGCAGTTCATGCGAAACATCGCGCAGCAATCGGCGGTGCTCGCTGACCAGTTTTTCGATGCGCGCGCTCATGCGATCGAACTCGCGCGCGAGTTCGCCGAAGGCGTCGTTGCGCGCCGCGATGCGCGCCAGAGCGCGGGGGCGG
>JBPCXC010000337.1:0-1033 GCA_051008875.1 bacterium | reverse complement strand
GTAGTCGAGCCCGCCGCCGCCGACCGACTGCGGCAGGTTGGCGGCATACAAGCCGGCGTCGAGCGCGCGCCGCTCGATCTGCCGCCCCAACTCGTCGGGCACATACCCCAAGCGATCGACCTCGGCTTCATGCGGCAGCATCTCCGCCTGCATGAACGCGCGCACGGTGCGCAGCAGCAACTCGTTCTCTTCGCTCAGCGGCAAGTCGGTCAGCGGCAAGTCCATCGGCGCGTTCATCGGTTGCTGGAATCGCGTGGCGAGCAAACAAGCGCGCGCGAGTTTAAATCAACGCATCCGATCACGCGCGACGCGATGCTCCGGTGCGTCGTTTACGCCACGCGCAAGCCGAGTTTTTCGCGGGCTTGCGCCGGCGTGATGGCGCGGGCGCCCATGCGTTCGATGATTTCGATCGCGCGTTCGACCAGTTGCGCGTTGGTGGCGAGCACGCCTTTGTCGAGATACAGGTTGTCCTCCAGTCCGACGCGGACGTTGCCGCCCATCGCCGTCGCCACCGCCGCCATCGGCATCTGCATGCGACCGATGCCGAAGCCGCTCCACACCGCGTCCGGCGGCAGGTCGTCCTTCATCGCCTTCATCGCATCGACGCTGTGGTCGGCGCCCCACGGGATGCCGAGGCAGATTTGGAACAGCGGCGGACCGTCGATCAGTCCTTCGGCGATCATGCGTTTGGCGAATCTTAAGTGACCGAGTTCGAACACCTCCAACTCCGGCTTGACGCCCCATTCCTGCACCAGCGACGCCATCTTGCGCAAGGTCGGTGGGGTCGAGATGTAGATCGTCTCGCCGTCGCCGAAGTTTAATGTGCCGCAGTCCAACGAGCAGATCTCGGGGCGAAGTTGCTCGACATGCGCGAGTCGCTCGGCGGCGCCGACCATGTCGGTGCCGGCGCCGGGCAGCGCCGGGTTGTCGGCGCTCGGCGTCCAGTCGCCGCCCATGCCGGCGGTCAGGTTGATGACCACGTCGGTGGAGGCGTCGCGGACGCGAGCGACCACCTCCTTGAACAGCGCCGGGT
>JBPCXC010000336.1:0-1479 GCA_051008875.1 bacterium | reverse complement strand
GAACACGCCGGCGGCGAGGCCGTGCTTGGTGTCGTTGGCGAGCGCGATCGCTTGCGCCTCGTCGTCGAAGCGCAGCACGCTGAGCACCGGGCCGAACAACTCGGTGTCGACGATCGCCAAGTCTTGGCGCGGGCATTCGATGATGGTCGGCTGGTAGTACAAGCCATCGCTGTCGTCACCGTCGATGTCGCCGGGCGGTTTGCCGCCGTATAAAACTTTGGCGCCTTCGCTTTTTGCGCGCGCGACTTCGCGTTCGATGTTGTGCCGTTGCGCGCGGGTGCATAACGGACCCATTTGCGTCGCTTCGTCCAACGGGTCGCCGATGACGATCTCGCCGGCTTGCGTCGTCATGCGTTGTAAAAATTCATCGGCGATGCCGCGTTGCAGATACAGCCGCGAGCCGGCGACGCAACTCTGCCCGGCGGCGCCGAAGATGCCGGCGACCGAGCCGTTGACCGCGCTCTCCAAGTCGGCGTCGTCGAACACGATGAACGGCGACTTGCCGCCGAGTTCGAGCGACACCTGCGCGAAGTTCTCCGCCGAGTTGCACAGCACGCGCCGCGCGCTCTCCGGTCCGCCGGTGAAACTTACTCGCTGCACCAGCGGATGCGAAGTCAGCGCGCGACCGCACGGCTCGCCGTGGCCGGTGACGACGTTGACCACGCCCGGCGGGAAGCCGGCTTGCTCGATCAGCCGCGCGAACTCCAGCATCGCCGCCGAGGCATGCTCGGACGCCTTCAGCACGACCGCGTTGCCGGCCGCCAGCGCCGGTCCCAACTTCACCGCGACTAAAAACAACTGCGAGTTCCACGGCACCACCGCGGCGACCACGCCGAGCGGCTCGCGCTGGGTGAACACGAGCAAGTCGGGCTTGTCGATCGGCAAGGTCTCGCCGTGGATCTTGTCGGCGCAGCCGGCGTAGTAGTGGAAGAAGTCGGCGATGTATTTCGCCTGCCAGCGCGTCTCGGTCAGGATCTTGCCGGTGTCGATGGTCTCGATCCGACCGAGCGCCTCGGAGCGGTCGGCGAGCAAGTCGGCCAATGCGCGCAGCCGCCGACCGCGCTCGCTCGGCGCGGCGCGCGCCCACGGACCTTCGCTGAACGCTCGATGCGCGGCGCGCACGGCGCGATCGACGTCGGCTTCGGTGGCTTCGGGAATCGACGCCCACGCCTCGCCGGTGGACGGGTTGATGCTGTCGAATCGTTTGCCGTCGGCGGCGTCCACCCACTCGCCGTCAATCAGCATCTGGAATGATTTCAACTCGGGCATGATCGTCGTCGGAGCGGTGGTCGGAAGCGGGTCGTTGGAAGCGGGTTGGGCGGCGCGCGCTTGCGCACTTGCACCCTTGTCAGCGGCGACGACTATACTATAGAGTCGCCGCGAATAAACCAGCGCGCCGCCGTCGCGTGTCGCGCTCGCCAACTCGTCAATCCACCATACCCATCATGCCCGCCATCAAACCGGCCGCGAAGGAGATCA
>JBPCXC010000335.1:0-16337 GCA_051008875.1 bacterium | reverse complement strand
CGGCGAGGTTCAGCGGCGCGTCGCGCGGCGGACCGTCGTCGTCGTCGGCGGCGTCGCGCAGGCCGATGATGCGCTCGATCTCGCTCAACTCGCGGCTGATCGCGCGCGCCTGCCGGTCGCGCGCGGCGCTCTCGCGAATCAAGCGTGTGTTGCGCCCGTGCATCAACGCCGACTCGCGCTCCAAGCCGGCGTTCAAGCCGTGCAGCGTCTCGACCTGTTGATGCTGCAGATAGTTGTAGCCGACCGAGCCGGCGACGAACGCGAGCGCCGCCGCGAACGCATACAACGCGCGCCGCTTAAGCGACTTGCGCAACATGTAATGGCGCGAGCCGTCCAAGTCGGAGACGGTCACCAGGAAATGATTTTTCATGCGCTGTCTGGCATCATCGCGTCGCGTTCTCGGGTCGTGTTTTCGGCTTGGTTTCGCGGTTTGTTTTGCGGCGCAATGAACAGCCGCCGAGCGCGGACTATACCACATCCACTTTCGCCTGCGCCGCATCATCCGCTGCTATAATCTCCGCCGTCGCGCCGCCGCCCGACACCGCCCGCCCGAACCCGACAACCAACCGCCCGCAGAGCCATCCATGCACGACCTAGAGCCGCTCATCCTCGAAGCCTGGGAGCAGCGCGCGGAACTTACGCCGGACACCGCCGAGGCGCCGCTGCGCGAGGCGGTCGCGCACGCATTGCAGCTGCTCGACGCTGGCGAGGCGCGCGTCGCCGAGCCGACCGACGACGGCAACTGGCGGGTCAATCAATGGCTGAAGATGGCGGTGCTGCTGTCGTTCCGCATCGAGTCCAACCGCCTCATCGGCGGCGGATACGACAAGATTCCGCTCAAATACCACGACCATTCGATCGACGACTACGCCCGCGCCGGAGTGCGCGTGGTGCCGCCGGCGCATGTCCGCCGAGGCGCGCACATCGCCCCCGGCGTGATCCTGATGCCGTGCTACGTCAACATCGGCGCCCACGTCGGCGCCGGCACGATGGTGGACACCTGGGCGACGGTCGGCTCGTGCGCGCAAATCGGGCGCAACGTGCATCTCTCCGGCGGCGTCGGCATCGGCGGCGTGCTCGAGCCGCTACAGGCGTCGCCGACGATCATCGAGGACGACTGCTTCATCGGCGCGCGCAGCGAAGTGGTCGAAGGCGTGCGCGTCGGGCGCGGCGCGGTCATCTCGATGGGCGTGTTCATCGGCCAAAGCACGCGCATCCTCGACCGCCAAAGCGGCGAAGTCTCTTACGGTGAAATCCCGCCCGGCGCGGTCGTGGTCTCGGGCACGATGCCGGCGGCCGACCGCTCGCACAGTCTGTACTGCGCGGTCATCGTCAAGACCGTGGACGAGAAAACCCGCAGCAAAGTCGGCATCAACGCGTTGCTGCGCGAGGTTTGATCGCGAGCGTTACTAAGCCCGAAGGGCGAGTATCAGGACGATACGAGCAATCCAGTCGTCCATGGATAGCAATCCCGCTCCCGCCGCAAAGCAAGAGGCTCGCTTACGTTCGCACTACAAAAGATGGGCTGGATTCCCGCCATTAAGAGCGCGGGAATGACGGCGAAGAAGGGTAGATTCCCGCAGAGACCCTCCCCCGCCATCATTCTCTCCCCCCTGCCGTCATTCCCGCAGTCTTTTAAGCGGGAATCCACACTCGCGCAAGCGAGTGAAGCAAGCCGAATGCTTGCTTGCTTTTGATGAAAGCGAAAACCCCGCGTCCCAGCCGGAATGACGGCGGGGAGCGTTTTTTCCGTTGGCGTAGCGCGTCGCAAGGCGCGCTCACTTTTCGCCGTTATTCCAACACCCGCAGCGCGTCTTCAATCCGCCGCACGGCAATCAACTCGATTCCGCTCGGCGGCTGCTTCGGTCGGTTGGCGCGCGGGATCAGCGCGCGTTTGAAGCCGAGTTTGCGCGCTTCGCGGATGCGGTCGCCGCCGCGTTGCACCGGGCGCAACTCGCCCGACAGCCCGACTTCGCCGAACACCACCAAGTCGCCGCCCGCCGAGCGGTCTTTCCAACTCGACAGGATCGCGATCAGCAGCGCGAGGTCGGCGCCGGTCTCGCTGACGCGCACGCCGCCGGCGACGTTGGCGAACACATCGTGGCCGTTGAGCGAGATGCCGGCGTGACGATGCGCGACCGCGAGCAGCATCGCTAGGCGATTGTGCTCCAACCCGACGCACAGGCGGCGCGGATGGCTGAGCGCGCTGTCGTCCACCAACGCCTGCACCTCGACCAGCAGCGGGCGCGTGCCTTCTTGCGTCGCCAGCACCACGCTGCCGGCGCGCGCCGCGCCGTGGCGGCCGACCAGCATCGCCGACGGATTGGCGACGTCCTTCAAGCCCTCGCCGGTCATCGCGAACACGCCGATCTCGTTGACCGCGCCGAAGCGATTCTTGAACGCGCGGATCAAGCGGAACGTGCTGGCGCCGTCGCCCTCGAAATACAACACGCTGTCCACCATGTGCTCCAGCACGCGCGGGCCGGCGAGCGCGCCTTCCTTGGTCACATGCCCGACCAGCACCACGCCGCAGCCGCTTTGCTTGGCGTAGCGCACCAGCCGCGCGGCGCATTCGCGCACTTGCGCGACGCTGCCCGGCGCCGACGACAGCGCGTCGCTGTACAAGGTTTGAATCGAGTCGGCGACCAGCACCGCCGGCGACTCGCGCTGCGCCGCGTCCAACAACGCCTCGAGTCGATTCTCCGCCATCGCCTGCACGCCCTCGGCGCGCAGTCCCAGCCGCCGCGCGCGCAACGCCAGTTGCTCGGTCGACTCCTCGCCGCTGACATACAGCACCGGCGAGTCGGCGCCGATCGCGCTCAGTCGTTGCAGCAGCAAAGTGGACTTGCCGATGCCCGGGTCGCCGCCGAGCAGCACGGTCGAGCCGCGCACCAGCCCGCCGCCGAGCACGCGGTCGAACTCCTCGCTGCCGCTCGACAATCTTCGGATCTCGGCGACATCGATCCGGCTCAAGTTCTGCACCCGCGCGTCCGGCGCGAGTCCGCCGAAGCGCCCCGGCGACGACGCGTCCGGCGCGACCGCCTGCTCGACCAACGTGTTCCACGCGCCGCAGTCGCCGCACTGCCCGCCCCACTTCGCCGCGCTCGCGCCGCACTCGCTGCAACTATAGTGTGTCTTCGCCTTCGCCATTAACTTCGTGTCTCGCTCAGTCGTCGTTGTCGTCGTCGTCGTTGTCGGAATCAGCGGCGACGCGCAACACGCGAGCGCCGACTCGGCACAGCAAGTCATACGCGATTGTGTTCGCCCACTGCGCGACTTCGTCCACGCCGAGTTGATCGTCGCCCCATAGCGTGACTTCGTCGCCGACTTCGACCGCGTCGTCGTGCGCGGTTAAATCCACCGCGGTCAAGTCCATCGAGATGCGGCCGATGATCGGCGCGCGGCGACTGCCGACTTGCACTGCGGCGGATGCGTCGTCGGCGAAGCGCGGGTAGCCGTCGCCGTAGCCGTAGCCGACCACGCCGAGGCGCGTCGGCGCGGCGGTGACGAACGCGCCGCCATAGCCGACCGGCTGCCCGGCGGCGAGGTGTTTGATCGCCAGCAGCCGCGCTTGCAAGCGCATCGCCGGCCGCAGGCCGATTGCGGGCGCGCGCGCATCGCGCAGCGGCGATGCGCCGTACAACATGATGCCCGGGCGCACCCAGTCCAAATGCGTTTGCGGCCAGCGCATCACGCCGGCGGAGTTGGCGAGGCTGCACGCCAACTCGCGCGTCTCGGCGATGCGCTGAAATCTGGTTTGTTGCGTCGTCGAGAAATCGTCGTCGGCATCGTCGGCGTTGGCGAGATGCGACATCAAACGCAACTCGGCGAGCGCGCGGTTGCGCCGCAATTTGGCGATCGCCGCCGACGCCTGCGCCGGCGCAAGACCGAGCCGTCCCATGCCGGTGTCGATCTTCAGCCACGCGGTCAGCGGCGCGCCGTCGTATTGCGCCAGCCATTCCACCTGCGCCGACGTATGCACCACCGGGTCGAGCCGCTCGCGCTGGCACAACGCGACTTCATCCGCATCGCCCGGTCCCGACAGCAGCGTGATTGGCGTCGCCGGCGCGAGCGCGCGGCAAGCGATGCCCTCCTGCGCGGTGGCGACCGCGAACGCGTCCACGCGACGGCTAAGCGCGCCGACGACCGCCTCGATGCCATGTCCGTACGCGTTGGACTTGATCACCGCCATCACTTTGCACGCCGGCGCGAGGCGACGCGCGGTCGCCAGATTGCGGCGCAACGCGCAGGCATCGATCAGCGCGCGGGCGCGCCATCTGTTTTCAGTCATGCGCGCGCTCGTTCATGCGCGTTATGCGCGATGCGTGTTCGCCGATGCGCGCGCACGCGTCAGGCGCGCCGCCTACATCGTCGGCACGTCATATTCGTCGCCGCCAGCGCCGTAGTCCGGCGGCGGGTCGGTCGCGTAGCGGTCGGCGGCGTAGTTTTCGAATCGGGTGTATTCCTCGCGGAAGGTCAACTTGACCGTGCCGATCGGACCGTTGCGCTGCTTGCCGATGATTACTTCGGCGGTGCCGCGGTCGGCGGACTCGCTGTTATAAACTTCGTCGCGATAGATGAAGAAGATCACATCGGCGTCTTGTTCGATCGCGCCGGACTCGCGCAAGTCGGACATCACTGGACGCTTGTTCGGGCGTTGCTCGAGGCCGCGGTTCAACTGCGACAGCGCGACGATCGGCACTTTGAACTCCATCGCCATGGTCTTCAGCGCGCGGGTGATGCTGGAGATTTCGGTGGCGCGATTCTCCTTGCTGTCGTCGCCCTCCATCAACTGAATGTAGTCGATGATGATCAGCCCGATCTCGCGGTGCTGAGTCAGCAGCCGCCGAATCTGCGAGCGCAACTCGAGCGGCGTCAGGCGCGCCGAACTGTTGATGAACATCGGCGCCTCGTGCAGCAGCTTCACCGCCGAATTCATCCGCGGCCAGTCCTCGTCGCGCAGCCGGCCGCTGCGCAAGCGCTTCAAGTTGATCTGCCCGACTGCGGCGAGCAAGCGCATCGCCAGTTGCTCGCCGGGCATCTCCATGCTGAACACCGCGACCGGCAGTTTCTTGGTGATGATCGCGTATTCGGCGATGTTCAACGCCAGCGCGGTCTTGCCCATCGACGGGCGGCCGGCGACGATCACCAAGTCGCCGCGCTGCAGCCCCGAGGTCATCTCGTCGAGATCGTCGAAGCCGGTGGCGACGCCGGTGATCGGGTCGTCGAGTTCGGACAACTCATAGATGCGCGTCGCCGCAGTGTCGAGCAGTTTGTGCAACTCGGCGAACTCTTGGCGCGCTCGCTCGTCGCGCGCGGCGATGTCGAACACGCGCTTCTCGGCGGCTTCGAGCACTTTGCCCGCGTCCTTGCCGGCGGGCGCGTAGGCGAGCGCGGAGATGTCGTTGGCGGCGGCGATCAACGCGCGCAGCACCGCTTGGTCGCGCACGATCTTGGCGTAGGTCAGGATGTTGGCGGCGCTCGGGGTGTCGTTCGCCAGCGTGCTCAAGTAAGCGAAGCCGCCGGCTTTTTCGATCGCGCCGGCGCGATCGAGCCATTCGCCGACGGTGACCACGTCCGCCGGCTCGCTGTCGGCGCGCAAGCCGCCGATGGCTTCGAAGATCAGCCGGTGGTTGTAATGATAGAAGTCGCCCGGCGCGACCAAGCCGGCGATCTCGTCCCACTTGCGGTTGTCGAGCAACAACCCGCCGAGCAGCGACTGCTCGGCCTCCAACGCCTGCGGCGGCAGTTTCGGCGCGAACTGCTGCACATCGGCGACAGCGGGCGAATAAGCGGGCATCGGGGTTTAAGTTTGACGCGGAAGCGCGTGGGTTGGAGGCGTGGGGTCGGGCAAATCATACCAACAAAAAAACGCCCCGCGGGGCGTTTTCGAGTCGGAAGGCAAACGGTTCGCGCTATGCGCCGGACTCGGCGGATTGTTCGGTCGGCGAGGTTGTCGGCGCGTCGTCTTGCGAAGGCTGCGATGATTGTGCCGACGCATTCGCCGAATCCTGCACCGAAGTTTCCTCCGCTTGCGCGCTTGGCGCATCGTCGGTTGCATCGTCCACGACGACGGCGGGCAACGGACTCTGCGCGTCGGCGAGCACGGTCACCCGCACCGCGAAGCGCACTTCGGCGTGCAGCACGATCTCGACTTCGCTGATCCCCGGCTGCTTGATCGGACCGGCGGGCAGGATGATTTCGGATTTCTCGATGCGCGCGCCAACTTCGGTCATCGTCTCGGTCATCGCCTCGGCGATGTCGGCGGGCGCGACCGAGCCGTACAACGTGCCGCTCTCGCTGACCAGCCGAGTGAGCGAAATCTCGCGCGGCGCCAAGTCGGCGCGCGCCTGCGCGACCTCGCGCCGCTTGCTCTCCTCCTGCGCCAGTTCGACCCGGCGCGCCTCGACCTGGGCTTTCGCCTCGGCGGTCGCGCGCACCGCTTTCTTCTGCGGAATCAGGAAGTTGCGCGCATAGCCGTTGGCGACGCGGACGGTGTCGCCGAGTTCGCCAAGATTCTGGATTCGCTCCAGCAGAATGATTTCCATCGCCGCCCCCGCTATTGGTCGTGCTGGTCGGTGTACGGAATCAACGCGAGATACCGCGCGCGCTTGACCGCGGTCGCGAGTTGGCGCTGGAAATGCGCCTTGGTGCCGGTGCTGCGCCGCGGCAGAATCTTGCCGGTCTCGCTGATGTTCGCCTTGAGGACGGCGACGTCCTTGTAGTCGATCGACTCGATGCCCTCGGCGGTGAACTTGCAGAATCGCGGGCGACGGTTAAATCTAGGCATCAAACTTTCTCCGGCTGGGTTTCGGTTTCGGCGGATTCGGATTCGGATTTTGGCGAATCGTCGGCTTCGGTTTCGGGCTTGGATTCCGATTTGGATTCGCCTTCGGCGTCGGTCGCCGATTCGGATTCATCGTTGGAATCGACTTCCGATTCCGCGTCGGCATCATCGCTCGACTTCGCCGTGGACTCGTCCTGCGATTCTTTCCCGCTCCTTTTTCTCGCGGACTTCTTCTTCGCCGCTTTCTTGCCGTCTTGCTCGGCGTCGGCGTCGGCGTTCGCCGACTTCGCCGCGGCTTCGGCGTCGCGCGCGTCCTGCGCGGCTTGGCGCTCGGCTTCGGCTTCGTCCTCTTCGGCCTTCGCCTTCGCCAGCGCCGACTGCTCGGTGAGCGCGCGCTTGCGGCGGATGACCAGGCTGCGCACCACCGAGTCGTGGAACTTGAAGTTCTTCTCCAGTTCGCGTAGCGTTTTCAACGCGCATTCGACATTCAGCATGACGTAATGCGCCTTGTGCACCTCGTTGATCATGTAGGCGAGCCGTCGCCGCCCCCAATCCTCGACGCGATGCACCTGCCCGTCGCCGGCGGCGATCATCTCGCGGTAGCGCGCCAGCATCGCCGGCACTTGTTCGCTGCGACTCGGATGAATCAGCAGCACGATTTCATAATGTCGTTGCATCAATTTCTCCTCGCGGATGGATCCTCCCGCGCATCAAGCGGTGAGGAAAGGAGTCCGGCGCACTTGCCGGGCGGCGCATTATACCCGCCGACGCGAGCGCGGGCAAGCGCTGATTTCGGATTTATTTTTCGCGCTCGGCGCAGGTTCGATCTGGTGCTTTCGGTGCGGTTGCGACCGCGCGCGCGGCGCGGGTTTGGCGCGGCGGGCGCAGGTGGGATAGAATGCGCCATTGCGCGCCATCGCCCTGCCCGCTTCTTGCGGCGCGCCTGACTTTCGACGCGGATGACCGAGCCAACTCCCACTCCCACTCCCACCTCCACTTCCACCTCCGCGAATGCCGCGGCGTACGGCGACGCGGTCGAGACCGGCGAGTGGATCGACGCGCTCGCCTCGGTGATCGAGCGCGAGGGCAACGAGCGCGCGCATTTCCTGATCGAGCGGCTGATCGATCACGCGCGGCGTTCCGGCGCACACATTCCGCACCGCGCCAACACCGCGTATGTGAACACCATCCCGACGCATCGCGAGCGGCGCAGCGGCGGCGACCACGCGCTCGAGCGGCGCATCCGCGCGCTGGTGCGCTGGAACGCGCTGGCGATGGTGGTGCGCGCCAACCGCGCCTCGAGCGAACTCGGCGGGCACATCGCCAGTTTCGCCTCGGCGGCGACCTTGTACGACGTCGGCTTCAACCACTTCTGGCGCGCCGCCGACGACAAGCGACTCGGCGACATGCTGTTCATCCAGGGGCATAGCGCGCCAGGGATCTACGCCCGCGCGTATCTGGAGCGGCGGCTGAACAAGGAGGACTTGCGCAACTTCCGCCAGGAGGTGGACGGCGCCGGGCTGTCGTCGTATCCGCATCCGTGGCTGATGCCGGACTTCTGGCAGTTCCCGACGGTGTCGATGGGGCTCGGTCCGATCATGGCGATCTATCAGGCGCGCTTCATGAAGTACCTGCATCACCGCGGCTTGCGCGACGCCGGCGACCGCAAGGTGTGGGCGTTCCTCGGCGACGGCGAGATGGACGAGCCGGAGTCGATCGGCGCGCTGTCGCTCGCCGGGCGCGAGAATCTCGACAACCTGATCTTCGTGGTCAACTGCAACCTGCAGCGACTCGACGGACCGGTGCGCGGCAACGGCAAGATCATCCAGGAGTTGGAGAGCGAGTTCCGCGGCGCCGGCTGGAATGTGATCAAGGTCATCTGGGGCTCGTATTGGGACCCGCTGCTGATGCGCGACGACAAGGGCTTGCTGAAGCGGCGGATGGAGGAGGCGGTGGACGGCGAGTATCAGGCGTTCAAGGCGAAGGACGGCGCCTATGTGCGCGACAAGTTCTTCGGCAGCGACCCGCAACTGGCGGAGATGGTTTCCAACATGACCGACGAGGACATCTGGCGGCTCAACCGCGGCGGCCACGACCCGCACAAGATCTACGCCGCGTACGCCGCGGCGATGGCGCATGCCGGCGAGCCGACGGTGATCCTGGCGAAGACGGTCAAGGGCTACGGCATGGGCGAAGCCGGCGAGGGGCAGAACACCACGCATCAGCAGAAGAAGATGGGCGAGGAGGCGATGCTGGCGTTCCGCGATCGCTTCAACATCCCGCTGTCCGACGACGAGGTCGCCAAGGCGCCGTTCTATCGCCCGCCAGAGGATTCGCCGGAGACGCAATACCTGCTCGCGCGCCGCGCCGCGCTCGGCGGCTTCCTGCCGGCGCGGCGCAGCATGTCCAAGCCGGCGTTCGAGACGCCCGAGTTGGCGCTGTTCCAGTCGCAACTCGACGGCAGCGGCGAGCGCGAGATCTCGACCACGATGGCGTTCGTGCGCATCCTCTCGGCGCTGGTGCGCGAGCCGACGCTGAAGCAGTTCATCGTGCCGATCATCCCCGACGAGTCGCGCACCTTCGGCATGGAGGGGATGTTCCGCCAACTCGGCATCTATTCGCCGAAGGGGCAGTTGTATCAGCCGGAGGACGCCGACCAACTGATGTTCTATCGCGAAAGCAAGCAAGGGCAAGTGCTGCAGGAAGGCATCAACGAAGCCGGCGCGATGTCGTCGTGGATCGCCGCGGCGACCGCATACAGCAACCACTACCTGTGCGCGATTCCGTTCTTCATCCTGTACTCGATGTTCGGCTTCCAGCGCATCGGCGACCTGTGCTGGGCCGCCGGCGACAGCCGCGCGCGCGGCTTCATCCTCGGCGGCACCGCCGGGCGCACCACGCTCGCCGGCGAAGGCTTGCAGCATCAGGACGGGCACAGCCTGGTGCTCGCCGGCACGGTGCCGAACTGCGTCTCGTACGACCCGACCTACGGCTTCGAACTCGCGGTCATCATCCACGACGGCCTGCGGCGGATGTATCGCCAGCAGGAGAGCATCTACTACTACATCACGGTGATGAACGAGAACTACCCGCATCCGCCGATGCCGAACGGTTGCGAGGAGGGAATCCTGCGCGGCATGTATCGCCTTCGCGCGGTCGGCGACGACGGCAAGCGCAGCGGCAAGGGCAAGAAAGCCAAGTCGCTGCGCGCGCGGGTGCAACTGCTCGGCAGCGGCGCGATCCTGCGCGAGGTCGAAGCCGCGGCGGAGTTGCTCGAGCGCGATCACGGCGTCGGCGCCGAGGTGTGGAGCGTCACCAGTTTCAACGAACTGGCGCGCGACGGCCACGCCGCGGCGCGCCGCAACGCGCTGCACCCGCAAGAACCGCCGCGCGCGTCGTATGTCGAGATGTGCCTCGCCAACACCGAAGGCCCGGTGATCGCCGCGACCGACTACGTGCGCTTGTACGCCGAGCAGATCCGCGCGTTCGTGCCGCGCGAATACCACGTGCTCGGCACCGACGGCTTCGGCCGCAGCGACACCCGCGCGCGGCTGCGCCGGTTCTTCGAGGTCGATCGCCATTATGTCGCGGTCAAGGCATTGCACGCGCTCGCCGCCGGCGAGTTGATCGACAGCGCGCAAGTGCAGGCGGCGATCGAGCAATACGGCATCGACGCCGACAAGATCGACCCGATCAAGGCATAAGGCGAAACCCACCGAAGGCGACGACGACGGCGACGACGAAGGCAATGGCGCAGACGCAAATCACGGTGCCGGACATCGGCGACTTCGACGAGGTCGAAGTGATCGAAGTGCTGGTCGCCGCCGGGCAAACGGTCGCGGCGGAAGACCCGCTGATCACGCTCGAGAGCGACAAAGCGACGATGGACATCCCCGCGCCGCGCGACGGCACGATCGCGCAGGTGCTGGTCGAGGTCGGGCAGATGGTGTCGCAAGGCACGCCGATCGCGGTGCTGGCGGAGGGTGACGGTGGTGATGCGACGGCGGAGTCGGCGGTGGATTCGTCGTCGGAGGCGTCGGAATCGGCGTCCGCCGAGTCGCCCGCGGCGATGACATCGTCCGCCGAAAAATCATCGTCGAAACAAACACCTACCGAGCAATCCTCGACGCCACCGCAACAACCGCAGACCGCGCCCGCCGACGCGCCCGCGCCGGGGACCGACAGCCACACGCCCCCCGCCCTGCCGCCGACGCCGGCGCCATCCGCCGGCGCGCCGCATGCCAGCCCGGCGGTGCGCAGCTTCGCGCGCGAACTCGGTGCGTCGCTGGCACGCATCGGCGGCAGCGGACCGAAGGGACGCATCCTGAAGAGCGACGTGCAAGCGTGGATCAAGCAGCAGTTGCGCGGCGCGGCGGGCGCGGATTCGACCGGCGGGATTCCGCCGGTGCGCGCGATCGACTTCGCCAAGTTCGGCGCGACCGAGCAAGTGCCGCTGTCGCGCATCAAGAAACTCTCCGGTCCGCATCTGCAGCGCGCCTGGCTCAACCTGCCGCATGTGACTCACCACGACGAAGCCGACATCACCGAGTTGGAAAAATTCCGCCAAGAGTTGAAAGCCGAGGCCGAGCGCGACGGCATCCGCATCACCCTGCTCGGCTTCGTCATCAAGATCCTCGCCGGCGCGCTGCGCAAGTTCCCGTCGTTCAACGCCTCGCTGCATCCCGACGGCGATCGCTTGATCGTGAAGAAGTACTACAACATCGGCATCGCCGTAGACACGCCGCAGGGACTGGTGGTGCCGGTGATCCGCGCGGTCGAGCGCAAGACGATCTTCGATCTGGCGCGCGAGATGGGCGAGTTGAGCGAACGCGCGCGCGCCGGTCGGCTGAAGCCCGACGACCTGCAAGGCGGCTGCATCAGCATCTCCAGCCTCGGCGGCATCGGCGGACGCGCGTTCACGCCGATCGTCAACGCGCCGGAGGTCGCGATCCTCGGCCTCACCCGCGCGCGGATGACGCCGGTGTGGGACGGCGCCGCGTTCCAGCCGCGGCTGATGCTGCCGCTCGACTTGTCGTACGACCACCGCGTGATCGACGGCGCCGAGGCGGCGCGTTTTGTCGCGCATTTGATCGAGTCGTTCGGCGACGTGCGTCGGCTCGCGTTGTAGATTTAGGGTTTGATTGATGGCGCAAGATGCTGAAAAAGCGGACATTGAGGTGCAACTCGCGGTGCTCGGCGCCGGGCCGGGCGGATATGCCGCCGCGTTCCGCGCCGCCGACTTGGGGCTGACGGTCGCGCTGATCGAGCGCTATCCGCAGCTCGGCGGGGTCTGCCTGAACGTCGGCTGCATCCCGTCCAAGGCGCTGCTGCACGTCGCCGCGGTGATGGCGGAGGCGCGCGCGGCGGAGGCGATCGGGCTGCGCTTTGCTGCGCCGAAGGTGGACTTGGCGCAGATGCGGCAGTGGCAGGCGGGCGTGGTCGCGCAACTCACCGACGGGCTCGCCGGGCTGGCGAAAAAACGCAAGGTGACGGTGGTCGAAGGCATCGGGCGATTCATCGCGCCCAATGCGATCGAGGTCGGCGCCACCAACGGCACGACGCGGACGGTGCGCTTCGAGCAAGCGGTGATCGCGGCGGGCTCGTCGCCGGTCGAGATGCCGGACTTCCCACACGACGACGCGCGGGTGATGGACTCGACCGACGCGCTACGCCTTGACGACATTCCGAAGCGGTTGCTGGTGGTCGGCGGCGGCATCATCGGGCTGGAGATGGCGACGGTGTACCACGCGCTCGGCAGCCGCATCAGCGTGGTCGAGATGCTCGACGACTTGATGGCGGGCGCCGACGCCGACTTGGTGCGACCGCTGCGCAAAAAAATTGCGGCGCAATACGACAACATCTGGCTCGGCACGCGGGTGAGCGCGATGAAGGCGATGAAGAGCGGCATCCGCGTCGAGTTCAGCAACCGCGACGACGGCGCCGACGCGCCGAAGGCGATGACCTTCGACAAGGTGCTGGTGTGCGTCGGACGCGCCCCCAACGGCGCGCGCATCGACGCCGAAGCCGCCGGCGTGGCGGTCACCGAGCGCGGCTTCATCGAGGCCGACCGCGAGCAGCGCACCAACGCGCCGCACATCTTCGCCATCGGCGACGTCGTCGGCGAGCCGATGCTGGCGCACAAGGCGACGCACCAAGGCAAGGTCGCGGCGGAGGTCGCCGCCGGACTGAAGAGCGGCTTCGATGCGCGGGTGATTCCGTCGGTGGCGTACACCGACCCCGAAGTCGCCTGGGTCGGCGTGACCGAAGCGGAGGCGAAGCGCGCCGGAATGGACTACGGCAAGGGCGCGTTCCCGTGGGCGGCGAGCGGCCGCGCATTGACGCAAGGCAAAAGCGAAGGCGTGACCAAGTTGCTGTTCGACCGCGCCACCGACCGCGTGATCGGCGCCGGCATCACCGGCGCGAACGCCGGCGACTTGATCGCCGAAGCCGCATTGGCGATCGAGATGAACGCCGACGCCGAGGACATCGCCCTGACCATCCACGCCCACCCGACCGTCGCCGAGACCATCGGCTTCGCCGCCGAGGCTTATGCCGGCGTGATCACCGACTTGTATTTGCCGAAACGGCCGGCGCGGAAAAAAGCGGCGGCGAAACCCTAGAACTGCTGCGGCGGAATGTCGGGGACATCGCCGTAGAACGCCGGGTCGGGATCAATCAGCCGCATCTCGCCGTCAATCTGCACGACGAGTTTGGTGCCGGTTTGATGCGCCATTTTATGCGCGAGTTTCATCGCCTTAAACATGCCTTCGTTCGCCAGCCGAGTACTCTCGCTGAGATTCTCGTCGTGGTCGAGTTCGGCAATACGCGTCTCTTGCTCTTTCATGTTCAGCCCTCCTTCGGATAAAAGTTTCAGGGTTCGCGACACGCTGGAATCATACAGCCTCCAGAGGTCAACACGCGCGCGGTATAAGTCATGGAAGTTGCGCAAGCCAGCGTCGAATCTTCGGCGGATCACATCCTCCGGTATGTGATGCCCGCCGCTGGCGACCCGGGACTTCACCCGCACCATAGCATAGTCGGCCGACGGCAGCGACAGGAAATGCAGTTCGACCCGATAGCCGTCGGCGCGCCACGCGTCGATCATGCGCAGATAGCCCTTGCCCGACAAGGTGGTCTCGAAGGCGAAGGTCTTGCCGGCGCGCGCGTAGGACTTGATCGCGCGCAGCATCTCTTTGCCCGCCTTGATGTCCCAGTTGCCCGATCCGATCGGCCCGTATCCGCGCGCGATCGCATCGGCGTTGAAGTATGCGATGAAGCGCGGCTTGTCCGCCAGATAACTTTTGGCGAACGTGCTCTTGCCGGCGCCGTTCGGTCCGGCGATGATGAGAATTGTGTTGCGATGATCCATAACCCGTTGCTGTTGCTGTGCGGTTGAAGGGAAGCACGGACGCGACGGAATGTCGGCGCATCAAAAAAACAGCGCGCTGAAAAATGCGCCGCAAAACGCTCGGCGAAACGCCGCTAAAAAATCAGCAGCAGCAGTCCGATCGCCAGCGCAGCGATGACGAAGCACAAGCCGAACTTGTTCGCCATGCTTAGGTCTGCCCAGAATCGATTAATGCTCATAGTGCTTCTCCGTGGCGGCCGCTGCGCAACGAAAGCGCAGGCCGCGCCGCAATGCTAAGTATAACCCGACGACGCGCGCGCAGCAATGCGCGGCATCTACTCGGATGGGGACTGCCGCGCTTGATCGAGTCGCTGCTTCATCTCCACCATCACCCGCCGGCTGCGCAGCGCGCGTCCGCTCAACTGGCGGTCGATCAACATCCGCGTCAGCCGCTGCGCCTCGCGCAGTTCCAAGTCGGATGGAAACGCCTCGTCGCGCAACGCTTGCAGCGTGCTGCCGCGAATGACCAAGAATGATTGCGCGCGCGCGTCGGCGGTTTCGGTCTCGGTGTTCGCGACTCGATCGCCATCGCTCGCTCGCGCGGCGCGCACCGGACCTTTCTCCGGCACATAACGATAGCGTTCGTCCGCCGCAATCGCCTCGCCGGTCTCGGCGTCGCGCTCCAACGCCGCGCCGAAGCCGATTTGCTGCAGCAGGTTCTTCTCGAAAACGCGCAGCGCATGGCGCGGCGATTCATCCTGCGCCAGCCGCCGCAGCGCGAGGTCATATTGCTCGAACAACCTCTCGTGCGCGTCGTGGCGATGCAGTAGTTTCAGCAGCAACTCGTTCAGATAGAAGCCGCTCGCCAACGCGCCGCCGCGCATCGACGCGCGCTGCGAACAGCCGTCCGCCGATGCTGGCGGCGCCGACGTCGACAAGATGTGCTCGGCCGCGGTCAAACTCGGCAACTGCCCTTTGCCGGCCCAACTCGCCAGCAGCAACTTGAACGGCAATAGCACGCCGCGCCACTTGGACTTGCCGCGGCGCGCGCCTTTGGCGAGCAGCATCAAGCGGCCATGCTCGCGGGTGAACACATCGATCAGCGAACTGCTCTCGGAGAACGGCCGCGCGTGCAGCACATAGGCGGGTTGCTGCTCGACCTTCATCGCGCCAACTAGTCCTCCAAATAACCGAAGGCGCGCAGCATCGCCGCGTTGTCCGACCAGTTCTTGCGCACCTTGACCCACAGATCGAGATAGACCTGCGCGCCGAACATGCGCTCCATCTGCTTGCGCGCGCGCTCGCCGATCGCCTTGAGTTGGCGACCGCCCTGCCCGATCACGATCGGCTTCTGGCTGGCGCGCTCGACCCAGATGACCGCGACCACGCGCAGCAGATCGCCGTCGTACTCGAACCGCGTCACCTCGACCGCGCTGGCGTGCGGCAACTCGTTGCCGAGCAACTTGCAGGTCTGCTCGCGCACCAGTTCCGAGGCGAGGAATCGCTGGCTGCGATCGCTGCGTTGATCGGCCGGAAAGCCCGGCGGACCCGGCGGCAAATGCTTGATGATGACCGCCAAGAACTCATCCACCTCGCCCGCTTTCATCTTCAGCGCCGACAGCGGCATGATCTCCGCGAACGGATGAATCTCCGCCGAGCGCTTGATCAGCGGCAGCAAGCGACGGCGGTCGCTCAGCCGATCGATCTTGTTGATGGCGAGAACGATCGGCGTCGCCGCGCCCTGCTGCGCGACCTGCGCGAACAATCGCTCCAACTCCGGCGTCCAGCCGCGGATGTCGATCATGAACAAGATCAGATCGACGTCGGCGAGGCTGCGCAACGCGGTGCGATGGGTCGCGCGATTGAGTCGCTTCGGTCGGTCGCGGTTCAAGCCCGGCGTGTCCACCAGCACCAGTTGCGCGCGCGGCAGCGTCTTGATGCCGAGGATGCGGTGGCGCGTGGTCTGCGCGCGGCGCGAAGTGATCGAGACCTTCTCGCCGACGATGCGGTTGAGCAAGGTTGATTTGCCGGCGTTGGGCGGGCCCGACAGCGCGACCACGCCGAAGCGATGCGGCTCAGTCACGCGCGCGCAGCACCACCAGCGCACGGCGCGCGGCGAGTTGCTCGGCGGCGCGGCGACTGTCGCCGAGCGCGGTCACTGGCGCGTCCAACGCCGACGCGCTGCACGCCACGGTGAACACC
>JBPCXC010000334.1:0-10370 GCA_051008875.1 bacterium | reverse complement strand
CGGCTGGCGCGACCGAGACCGGCATGACCGAGGTAATCCAATACCTGCCGTTCATCCTGACCGGCATGGCGCTGACGGTCGAGGTCGCGCTGCTGTCGCTGTTGCTGGCGTGCGCGCTCGGTCTGCTGACCGCCTTCGCCAAACTCTCCAACTCCGCTGTAGCCCGCGCCGTCGGCGGCGTGTACACCACCTTGATTCGCGGCATCCCGGACTTGGTGCTGATGACGCTGTTGTTCTTCGGCGGGCAGATCGCGGTCAACCATCTCACCGACGCGCTCGGCTGGGGCTATGTCGACGTCAGCCCGTTCGTCGCCGGCGTGATCACCATCGGCTTCATCTTCGGCGCGTACATGGGCGAGACTTTTCGCGGCGCGATCCTCGCCGTGCCGCGCGGCGAGATCGAAGCCGGTCGCGCCTTCGGCATGACGCCGGCGCGGGTGTTCGCGCGCATCACCTTCCCGGCGATGGTGCGCCACGCGCTGCCGGGCTTCGGCAACAACTGGCTGGTGCTGATGAAAACCACCGCGCTGGTGTCGGTCATCGGTCTGCACGACATGGTGTTCAAAGCCGGTCAAGCTGGCGGCGCGACGCGTCAACCATTTTCGTTCTACCTCTTGGTCGCGTTGTTATTTTTACTGCTGACCGCGTTGTCGAATCTCGGCATCCGCTACCTCGACCGCCGCTACAGCGTCGGCGTGCGCTCGACCTGACGATCGCGATGGACTTCGCCGTCATCCTCGACAACCTGCCGCTGTATCTGTCCGGGCTGCGGATCACGATCGAGTTGCTGATCCTGTCGCTGCTGTGCGGGCTTGCGCTGGCGATCCCGCTCGGCGTCGCCGCCGCGTCGAAGCGCGTCGCGGTCAACGCGCTGCCGCGCGGCTTCATTTACTTCATGCGCGGCACTCCGCTGCTGGCGCAGGTTTACTTGATCTATCACGGCTTCGCGCAGTTCGACTTCCTGCGCGAGAGTTTCCTGTGGGCGGTGTTCAAGCAGGCGTATTGGTGCGCGCTGATCGCGTTCTCGCTGAATACCGCCGGCTACACCGCCGAAATTTTGCGCGGCGCGATAAAGCAAACCGCCGCCGGCGAAATCGAAGCGGCGCGCGCCTGCGGCATGTCCGACGCCACGCTGATGCGGCGCATCATCCTGCCGAGCGCGTTCCGCCGCGCGCTGCCGGCGTACAGCAACGAAGTCATCTTCATGCTGCACGGCACCGTCATCGCCGGCGTGATCACCATCGTCGATCTGTTCGGCGCGGCGAAGATCGTCAACTCGCGGCATTTCGTGCCGTTCGAATCGTTCATCGCCGCCGGCTTCTTCTATCTCTGCCTGACTTTCCTGATCGTCTATCTATTCAAGTTGGTCGAACAGAAATGGCACGCCCACTTGCGCGCGCGCCGGACTTAAGCGAGCGATGAGCGAGCGCTTCGCCGACTGGTTCGAGTCGCCGCTGGGAAGCGCGCTGCTCGAGCAGGAGCGCGCGCACTGCCGCGCGTTGGTGCCGTCGGGCTATTACCCGAGCGCGCTGCAAGCCGGTCGCGCGTCGCTCGACTTCCTCGATGGCATCGAGACCGGCAGTCGCTTCTTCATCGGCCGCAACGCGCCGCGCGCGCGCGATGACGATGATTCGGACGCGCGCGCCGAACGCCCGACGCATCGCGCGATCGCCAAGTCGTCGGCGATGCCGTTCGCCGACAAGACCCACAACCTGATCGTTCTTCCGCACACGCTCGACTTCTGCGACGACCCGCACGCGGTGCTGCGCGAAGTCACGCAGATCTTAATTCCGCAAGGCTGCGTCGTCATCACCGGCTTCAACCAAATGAGTCTGTGGGGCGCGGCGCGGGTGATGATGAAGGCGTCCGGCCGCGCGCCGTGGTCGGGACGCTATCACCGCGTCGGCCGCGTGCAGGACTGGCTCGCGCTGCTCGGCTTCGAGTTGGTCGGTGCGGCGATGCTCGGCTATCAACCGCCGCTGCAGAACGAGCGATGGCGACGCAAACTCGCATTCATCGACGCCGCCGGCGCGAGGTGGTGGCCGGGCTTGGGCGCGGCGTATGTCATCGTCGGACGCAAGCAAGAGGCGGCGATCACGCGCCGCGCGGCGCAACTGCGATGGCGGCGATTCATCCGCGGCATCGCGCCGTCGGCGCAACCGATGGCGCACCGAATCAGCGACCGCGGCGGCGATGGACTTAGCGACCGAGTCGGCGACGGAGTCGGCGCATCGCACGCGCGACGATCGCGCGCATAACATCGCCCGCGTGTCCGACAAAGTCATCATCTACACCGACGGCGCCTGCCGCGGCAATCCCGGTCCTGGCGGCTGGGGCGCGCTGCTGCGATTCGGCGCGCACGAGAAGTCGCTGCACGGCAGCGCGCGCGAGACCACCAACAACCGCATGGAGTTAACCGCCGCGATCGAAGCGTTGAACGCGCTGCGACGCGACTGCCGCGTCGAGTTGTACACCGACTCGCAATACCTGCAGAACGGCGTGCAGCAATGGATGGAGAAATGGAAGCGCAAGGACTGGCGCACCGCCGACCGCAAGCCGGTGAAGAACCGCGACCTGTGGGAGACGCTCGACCACTTGCGCGGACGCCATCAAATCGCGTGGCACTGGGTCAAGGGCCATGCCGGCGACGTCGGCAACGAGCGCGCCGACCGACTCGCCAACGACGCCATCGACCGCATGCTGTCATCCGGCGAAGCACCATCGGGCGAAGCGATATGAGGCAGATCGTGGTCGACACCGAGACCACCGGCCTCGAGGTCGCGCGCGGGCATCGCGTGATCGAGATCGGTTGCGTCGAGATGATCGCGCGGCGCGTCACCGGCAACACCTTCCATCACTACCTCAACCCGAGCCGCGAAGTGGACGACGCCGCGTTCGAAGTGCACGGCATCACCGCGGCGATGCTGCGCGACAAGCCGGCATTCGGCGACGTCGCCGAGGCGTTGCTCGAGTTCATCCGCGGCGCCGAGCTGATCATCCACAACGCGCCGTTCGATTTGGGATTCTTGAACGGCGAGTTCCACTCCGCCGGCTTCGGCGACGGCGTGGTCGAGGCGCATTGCGAAGTGCTCGACACCATGGCGTTGGCGCGGCGCAAGCATCCGGGCCAGCGCAACAACCTGGACGCGCTGTGCAAGCGCTATTCGATCGACAACGCCGAGCGCACCTTGCACGGCGCGCTGCTCGACGCGGAGATCCTCGCCGACGTGGATCTGGCGAGGACCGGCGGGCAGACCAACCTGCTCGGCGACGCCGAGGCGCTGGTCGAGTATGCGCCGGCGCAATCCGCCGCCGCGCCGGCGACCGACGGCAAGCGCATCGCCACGCCGCTGACCCGCGCCAACGACGAGGAACTCGCGGCGCATCGCAAATGGCTGCAACTGCTGGAGGAGAATGCGCCGGGCAAAGTGGTGTGGAAGCGCGGCGAGAGCGCGGATCAAACCGACGCGTGAACGCGCGGCGATGTGCGGAAATAGATTCGTCAGCACAACTCGTTATGGCGATTCAACTCGCTACGGCAACGCATTCACAAACGGCTTGACATCCACCTCGGCGTACACGTCGGCGGCGCAATACGGGTCGACATCGGCGCAAGCGCGCGCCGCTTCGAGCGAGTCGAACTCGGCGATGATCAAACTGCCGCTGAACCCAGCCTGTCCCGGCGCTTCGCCGTCGATGCGCGGATGCGGTCCGGCGACCAGCAGCCGCCCTTCGTCGAGCAACTCGCGCAACCGCCGCAGATGCGCCGGACGCGCGCGCTGGCGCGCCGCCAACGTGTCGGCGTGATCGCACGCGCAGATGGTGTATACATCATTCGCCTTTCGCTTTGATGTGCTTGGCGAGGAACAGCATCTGCGCAACCACGAACAAAAAGGTCAAGCTGGTCAGCCCGAACACCTTGAAGTTGACCCAAGTGCGGGTGCGGATTTCCTCGGCGGCGCCGAGGTCGTGATAGAACGCGACATACAAATTGAGCAGTCCCATCAGCGCGAAGAAGCCGCTCCACGCCAAACTGAGTCGCGTCCACAGCGGTCGCGGCAGGTTGATTTGGGCGCCCATCAGTCGCTCCAACGCGGACTTTTCGCCGACCACGAGGGTGGCAAGAATCGCCGCAACGAAAGTCCAGTTGACGATCGACGGCTTCCATTTGATGAACGCTTCGTCCTGCAGCGCGATGGTCAGTCCGCCGAACACCACCAGCACCGCGAGCGTGATCAAGTGCATCGTCTCGAATCTGCGATGGCGCGCCCAGAACGCCGCGACTTGCGCGACGGTCGCCAAAATCGCCGCTGCGGTGGCGATGTAAATGTCGTAAAATCGGAACACCGCGAAAAAAATCAGCAGCGGTAGTAAGTCGAACAGCAGTTTCATCGGCTTGCGGCGGGCGTGTTGTTGGGCGTGTAAGTGGATGCGCGATTGGGCGTGTGATTGAGCGCGCGATTGAGCGCGAATCTATCGGCGCGAGTTTGCGCGCCCGCAAGTATAAACCCAGCGCGCGCGTTGTGCGCAATGTCGCGCATTCACGCGCATCACCGCCGCCGCGCATCGTCATCACTATCGAATATCATGCCGACATCGCCAACAACGTCACAACGCGCAACGCCGACCCGCGCCGCCGACGCGAAGAAATACATCGTCGTCGAAGGTCCGATCGGGGTCGGCAAGACCACGCTGGCGCGGCGGATGGCGGACGCGCTCGGCGCCGGGCTGGTGCTGGAGCGACCGGGCGAGAACCCGTTTCTTGAGCGATTCTACAAGTCGCCGACGCAATTCGCATTGCAAACCCAGTTGTATTTCCTGTTCCAACGCGTGCGCGAACTCAAGCAACTGCGCCAGGGCGATCTGTTCGCGCCGGTGCGAATCGCCGACTTCATGCTCGCCAAAGACCCGCTGTTCGCGCGCATCACCCTCGACGAAGAGGAGTTGCACTTGTACGATCAAGTCTATCGCCATCTTTCGATCGAAGTGCCGACGCCGGACTTAGTTGTCTATCTGCAAGCGCCAACCGATGTGCTGATCGCCCGCATCCGCCGACGCGGCGTGCTGTTCGAGCGCGGCATGGAGCGCGGCTATCTGGAGGCGCTGACCGAAGCGTATGCGCGATTCTTCCTGCACTATCACGAGTCCGCGCTGCTGATGGTCAACGCCGAGAATCTCAACTTCGTCGAGAACGACGAGCACTTCGAGTTGCTGCTGCGCCAAGCATGCGCGATCACTTCGGGGCGGCACTACTTCAACCCGGTGCTATGACCGCCGACGAGTCCCCGCGCGATGAGTTGCCGCGCGACGAGTCCCTGCGCGACGAATCGCCACGCGACGAGTCCCCGCGCGACCAGCCGCCGTCGCTGCGCACCGTGGCGATGCCCGCCGACGCCAATCCCAGCGGCGACATCTTCGGCGGCTGGATCATGTCGCAGATGGATCTCGCCGGCGCGATCTACGCCAGTTACATCGTCTCCGGACGGCTGGTCACGGTCGCGGTCGAGGGCATGGCCTTCCACCTGCCGGTGTTCGTCGGCGACCAAGTCAGTTGCTATTGCGAACTGACCCGCACCGGCACCACCTCGCTGTCGGTGCGCATCGAAACCTGGGTGCGCCGCCGCGCCGCCGCCGAGCAACACCTCAAAGTGACCGAAGCGACCTACACCTATGTCTGCGTCGACGACCAACGCCGCCCAACGCCACTACGCAAACGCGCATAGCGCACGGAACGAGCCGTCATCTCCCTTCGCCGTCATTCCCGCTTCTCCACCGCCGTCATTCCCGCCCCCCCTGCCGTCATTCCCGCAGTCTGTTAAGCGGGAAAAATCGCCCGGAGCGATTTTTCGCGAGCGAAGCGAGCCTGCAGGGCGAGTATCAGGGACGATACGAACAACCCACACTCGCGTTAGCGAGTGATGCAGCCCGAAGGGCTGCTTGATTTCGATGCAAGCAAGAACCGCGCCGTTTGCTCACACCACCGCGCCAGATTGACGGCGAGAAAGCGTTAGTATCGTCAGCCTTGCGACTTTTCCAGCGCTTGGTCGATGTCCCACAGGATGTCGGCGAGGGTTTCGATGCCGACCGAGATGCGGATCATGTCGGCGCTGACGCCGGCGCGTTCCAACTCGTCGTCGCTTAGTTGCCGATGCGTGGTCGAGGCCGGGTGGATGACCAAGGTCTTGGCGTCGCCGATGTTCGCCAAGTGGCTGAGGAAGTTGACGCTCTCGATGAACTTCGCGCCGGCGCGTTGGCCGCCAACGATGCCGAAGGTGAGGATCGAGCCGGCGCCTTGCGGCAGGTATTTGCGGCCGAGATCGTAGTAGCGGTTGTCCGGGTCGCCGGCGTATTTGACCCAGCCGACCGCGGCGTGGCCCTTCAGGAACTCGGCCACCGCGCGCGCGTTCTCCACATGCCGTTGCATCCGGATCGGCAGCGTCTCGAGTCCTTGCAGCATCATGAACGCGTTGAACGGGCTGAGCGCCGGACCGAGCGTGCGCATCGTCTCGCAGCGCGCCTTCATGGTGAACGCGAAGTCGCCGAAGGTCTCGTAGAAGCGCACGCCGTGATAGCCCTCCGACGGCGCGGTCATGTCGGGATGCATGCCGTTGTCCCATGGAAATTGGCCCGACTCGACCACCACGCCGCCCATCGAAGTGCCGTGCCCGCAGATGAACTTGGTCGCCGAATGCACCACCACATCCGCGCCGTGCTCGATCGGGCGGCATAGATACGGCGAGGCGAAGGTGTTGTCGATCACCAGCGGCAGCCCGGCGTCGTGCGCGATCTTCGCGATCGCATCCAAGTCGAGCACGTTGTTGTTCGGGTTGCCGACGGTCTCGCCGTACAACGCCTTGGTGCGCTCGGTGATCGCGCGCGCGAAGTTCGCCGGGTCGTCGGCGTCAACCAACTTCACCTTGATGCCCATGCGCTTGAAGGTGACCGCGAACTGCGTGATCGTGCCGCCGTACAACGTGCCGGCGGAGACCAACTCGTCGCCTTGCTTGAGCAAGGTCAGCAGCGCGACCATTTGCGCCGCCATGCCGGTGCTGGTCGCGACCGCCGCGCGCCCGCCCTCGAGCGCGGCCATGCGCTCCTCGAACATCGCCGTGGTCGGGTTCATCAAGCGCGTGTAGATGTTGCCGAAGGTCTGCAGGTTGAACAACTCGGCGGCGTGCTCGGTGTCATCGAACACATACGCCGCGGTCTGATAGATCGGGCTGGCGCGCGCGCCGGTGGCGGCGTCGGGACGCTGCCCGGCGTGCAGGCAGAGAGTCTCGAAGCCGTAGTCGCGATCGCTCATGACGCGCTTCAGTTGGCGACGACCTTGTTGCGATGCGACGACACCACGCCGGTGTCCACGCCGACGAAGTTCAGCCCGCCGAACACGCGCGCGTGCTCGATCTTGACGCAGCGATCCATCACCACTTCAAGCCCGCCGGCGACGGCGATGCGCGCGGCGTCGTCGCTGATGACGCCGAGTTGCAGCCACAACGTCTTGGCGCCGATCGCGACCGCCGCGCGCGCCACCTCCGGCGCGCTGTCGGGGCGGCGGAACACATCGACGATGTCCACCGGCTCGGGAATGGAGGCGAGATCGGGATAGCAAGTCTCGCCGAGCAGTTGCGCGTGCTTCGGATTGACCGGAATGATTCGATAGCCATGCGTCTGCATGTACTTGGCGGCGAAGAAACTCGGCCGATGCCAGTCGGCGGACAGCCCGACCACCGCGATCGTCTTGCTCGCGCGCAGGATGCGACGCAATGCGGCTAAGTCGGACACGATCGCGGGCGGCGCGTCGGGCATGGGGGATTCAGCGGACCGAGTGGTTTGCGTTAATGTAGCATGCGCGGCGCGCGGATGATTCGACGAACGACATCGCTTCGCCGCCGCAACGCGCGCGACGCCGACGATAGCACGCGCCGCGCCGACGCCGTGGATTCACCGCGCGCGCGGCGCGAGCACTTCGCGTTGCTTGGCGATGCCTTTGAACGCGAACGCGCCGAGCGCCTCGAACGCGCCGCCGTGCATCGCGGCGAACGGCGCCGACACCAGCACCGGCCGCGCCAACTCGCGGGTCAGCGACTCGATCCGGCTGGCGAGATTGACCGCCGGGCCGATCACGGTGAAGTCGAGCCGCCGCTGTCCGCCGACGTTGCCATACAACACGTCGCCGAAATGCAGCGCGATGCCGCATTCGAACCGCGCCTGCCCGGCCTCGGCGCGCACGCGATTGGCCTCGGCCAACGCCTCCACCGCCGCCCGCGCCGCCGCCAACGCCCGCGCCGCGGCATCGCGGTCGGCGTCACTATTAACGTCACGATCAACATCCCGATCGACGACGCCGTCGGTGTCGTGATCAACATTGCGATCAGCGCCGTGATCAACATCGTCACTTGGCTGGAAGATCGCCAAGATCGCGTCGCCGATGAACTTCAGCACTTCGCCGCCTTCGGCTTCGATCGCCGCGGTCATCACGTCGAAATAGCAGTTCAGCGTGTCCAGCAGCGCGTCGCAGCCGAGGCGCTCGGACAGCGCGGTGAAGCCCTTCAAGTCGCAGAACCAGATCGCCGCGCGGATGGTCTCGCTCGAGCCGCGCCGGATCGCGCCGTCAAGCACCTTGCGACCGGCGACCGGGCCGACATAGGTGTCCATCAGCACGCCGGCGAGATGGCGCAGATAGCGCACCTCGGCCATGCAGGCGAACGCCGGCGCGATGCCGTGCAAGATCGCGATTTGATCGGCGTCGAAGCCGCGCGGCGCGCGCGTCGCGAACGTCATCGCCTTGTTCGAGTCGTCGCTGAACGGCAGCGCGACCACGACGTAGTCGGTCATGCCGGCGTCGCGCAAGTCGTCGAAGATGCTCGACTCCTCCGCCGCCGGCGCGCGGTCGATTCGATGGCGCGAGTTGTCGCCGTTCTGCACCGCGAGAAAAAGCGGATTGAGCCGCCGCTCGCGCTCGCTCATATCGCCCAACAGATGCCCGCGGAACTCCATCGCCTTGCCCTCCTCCCAGCGACTCGAAAACGCATCCACCTGCGGATGCAGACTGCGCACGCCGACGACGAAGCGCGCGATCGGCAGCCCGGCTTGGCGCAGTTGATCGACGAACGCTTGATCGCGCGCGCCGGCGTCGTCGATCATGCGCGCATCGGTCGCCAGCCAACGGCTGATTTCAGCGATAATCTGCGAAGCGTCGGCGCGCGGCATGTGCGAAAGACGTGAACTTGACTTGAATTCCAACTGCGCGGATTATCGCACGCCGCCGACCGCAACGAACCATGCAGCGATGAACGCGAACCAAACCAACCCTTATCAACACGGCTTGGAGCGATGCGAAGCCAATCATGCGCCGTTGACGCCGCTTGGGTTTTTGCGGCGTGCGGCGGAGGTGTATCCGGATCATATTGCGGTCATCGACGGCGCGACGGCGAAGACTTGGAGCGAGATCGAGCGGCGTTGCCGGCGGCTGGCGTCGGCGCTGGCGCGGCGTGGCATCGGCAAGAACGACACCGTTTCGGTGCTGGCGCCGAACTCGCTGGCGGCGTATGAATGTCACTTCGGCGTGCCGATGGCCGGCGCGGTGCTGAACGCGATCAACGTCCGCCTCGACGCCGACACCATCGCCTTCATCCTCGACCACGGCGAGTCCAAGGCGCTGCTGGTGGACGCCGAGTTCGCGCCGTTGGCGCGCGAAGCGCTGGCGCGCAGCGACGCCGCGCCGCTGGTGATTGACATCGTCGGCGATGACGATGACGGCAGCGATAACAACAACAGCGGCGATGATAACGACAACGGCAGCGACGATAACAATGGCGACAACAACGCTAACGACAACAACGCACACATCGGCGCATTGCGCTACGAAGACTTCCTCGCGTCCGGCGACGGCGCGCATGAATGGGCGTGGCCGGCGGATGAATGGGATGCGATTTCGCTCAACTACACCTCCGGCACCACCGGCGATCCGAAGGGCGTGGTCTATCATCATCGCGGCGCCTATCTGAACGCGCTCAGCAACATCGTCGGCTGGCAGATGCCGCATCATCCGGTCTATCTGTGGACGCTGCCGATGTTCCACTGCAACGGCTGGTGCTTTCCGTGGACGCTGGCGGCGCTCGCCGGCGTCAACGTGTGCCTGCGGCGGGTCGATGCGGCGAGCATCCTCGACGCCATCGCCGCGCATGGCGTGACTCATTTCTGCGGCGCGCCGATCATCATGAACATGATCATCAACGCAACGCCGGAGGAACGCCGCGAGTTCTCACACAGCGTGGAAGTCATGACCGCTGCGGCACCGCCACCGGCGGCCGTGCTGGCGGCGATGGAAGAAAACGGTTTTCACATGACCCATGTGTACGGTCTGACGG
>JBPCXC010000333.1:0-4230 GCA_051008875.1 bacterium | reverse complement strand
GGCTGGAACAGCAGCGGGTTGAGCTAAGCACCTCGACCGCGCTGAACGCGTCATTCAAACTCGAAAAAAGAGCGGCAACGGTCGCTCTTTTTTTTCGCGCGCTTTTTGTACGATCAAGCCATCTGCCGCTGCACTAACTGCCGGAACACGCCTTCGGTTGCCATCAACTCGTCGAAACTTCCTTCTTGCGCGACGCGTCCGTGTTGCAGCACATAGATGCGGTCGGCGTTGCGGATGGTGGACAGCCGGTGCGCGCTGACGATGCGCGTGATCGAGAGGTTGTTGATGCTGCCCATCACCTTCGCTTGACTCTCGTTGTCGAGCCAGTTGGTGGCTTCGTCGAGGAACAGCACGCGCGGATTGCGCGCCAGCGCCGACGCCAGCATGATGCGCTGCACCTGCCCGCCGGAGAAGATCATCATGTTGTCGTCGGCGATGGTGAACATCTGCATCGGCATCTCGCGGATGTCTTGATCGATCGCGGCCAGTTCGGCGGCGCGCCAGGCGTCGTCTATAGTACGCTCGGTGTTCACGCCGATGATGTTGTCGAGCACGCTGCCGCCGCGCAGCGAGGCGTCCTGCACCACCATGCCGACGCGGCGGCGCACCGATCTTTGGTTGAGGTGGGCGAGGTCGTGGCGGTCGTAGTACACCGCGCCCGACTGCGGCTTCTCGAGGCCGAGCGCGAGGCGGAAGACGGTGCTCTTGCCGGCGCCCGACTCGCCGACCAGCGCGATGAACTCGCCCGGGCGGGCGTGGATCGATACATCGCTCAGCACCGGCGGCGCGTCGTCGGCGTAGCCGAAGGTGATGTGCTCGAGGCGGATCTCGCCGCTCAACTCGAACGGCAACTCGTTCTGCGACGCGCCGCTGTCCGGCACCGCCTCGAGCAGCGGCGCGACCTGCTCGCACGCCGGCCCGATCGCGGCGACCGCGGTGAACGAGATGCCGAGCAGCACGATCGCGGCGTAGAATACCATGAACGCGGAATACACCGCGAGGAAGTCGCCGACTTGGATGCCGCCGTCGCGCATCGCCGCGGCGAACAACGCGGCAGCGGCGGCCAGCGGCATCGCCGCGGTGAACGCGATCAAGTGCTGGTTGAAGGCGGCGATGCGCAGTTCGTTCTGCTTCTGCCGGCGATAGCCGCGCGCCCACATCGCGAACGCCGCCTCCTCCGAGCCGGTCGAGCGCAACTTGCCGATGCCGGTCAGCAACTGCACCAAGTCGCCGGAGATCTGGCGCGCCGCGGCGAGCAACTTCTGGTGATAGGGAATCTGCCGCCAGCCGACGATCGCGGTTGCGATCAGCGAGACCGAGCCGAACGCCAAGCCGATCCAGCCGAGCGTGACGTCATACACGAACAGCAGCGCGAAGGTCGGCAGCAGGAACATCACCGTCAGCACGGCGTGGGCGACGATGCCGGAGATGCTGTCGCGCATGCCATGGAACGCCATCGCGCGCACGCCGAGTTCGCCGGCGTTGAAGTCGCGCAGGAATCGCTGCGGCAGGCGGATGATGCGATCCCACAGCGCGGTGGTGGCGCGGGCGGTGGCGCGCGCCTCCAGCCGCATCAGCGCGGTGCCCTGGATCATCTGCAGCAGCCCGCCGAGCAAGCCGAGCAAGACCAGCGCGACGGCGAATCCCGCCAGCATGCGCACGTTGCCGGTCGGCAGCACGTCGTCGATGATCAAGCCGAGCAGGATCGACGGCATCAGCATGACCAGCCCGACCAGCATTCCGGCGAGCGCGAAGCGCGCCATCTCGCGCCACAGCCGACGCAATGCGAAGCGGAACATCGCGCGCAGCGGGACTGCGCTGTCGTCGGGCAGCGGGCGATAGAAGAAATACGCGCTCGGGCGCAACGCGCGCGCGCGCGCCGGCGTGACCTGCGCCGAGCGTCCGGTTTTGGCGTCGACCATGCGATAGCCGCGCGCGGTCGGCAGCAGCGCCATCGGCGCCTTGCCGCGGCGGCGGAAGGCGAGCATCGCGCCGCTGTCGCCGCGCCACCATCCCTTCGGGTTGTCCAGCGAGACCTCGCGGCAGCGCACGCCGGACGCGGTCAAAATCTCCGCCAGCGTCGGCTCGCGCTCGGCCTCGCCGCGGCGCGGCGGCGGCACGTTGAACTCGATCGCCTCGTATTTGCCGACCAGCCGCAGCGCCGCGGCCAAGTCGGCGCCGCGCTCCTCGCGCTGTTCGCGGCGGGGCTTCAGCACATCGAACAAGCCCTCGCGCGCGCGCCGTTCGCTGCGACGCAGATGCGCGCTCTGCGCGACCTGCAGGTTGGCGACGTCGGCCAGCAGCAGGCGCTGGTTGAGCAGCAGCGCGCCGAGCGCGAGGCGATGGAATCTCGCCAGCGCATCGAGCAAGCGACCCTGGTCGTGCAGTTGCCGCGACGACGCCGCGCGCACGCTTGCTGAGTCGAACAGGCCGACCCAACTGTCGTAGGTGACCGCGACCGCGCCGCCGTCGTCCACGCTCTCGGTGCCGAGGAACGCCATCGGACCGGCGCTTGAAAGCCACGCCACGCCGTGGCGCACCGAGACCAGATCGCCGGCGCCGGCCTGCGCCGAATCGCCCGGCGCGATCATCCGGTCGGGGCGCGGGCGCGGCACGATGTCATGCGTCACCGCGCGCGAGACATCGGTGATCCACGCATCAACCTGCGCCACCAACGCCTCGGACCGCGGCGCGTCGTCCGACTCCGTCGCCGCTGCCAGCAGTCGGCGCGGCATGCGGCGGAACTCCGAGCCCGGCAGCCCCTTCGCCACCAGCACCGCGGTGCGACCGGCGGCGTCGGCGTCGGCGATGCCAGCGGCGGCGAACAGCAGCCGTCCTTCGCCGGCGCGCAGCAGATGCTTGAAGTCGGACTCCAAGCCGTCGCCGTCGCGCTGCACGATGAACACGTCCACCGCGCCTTTGGCGACGAACCACAACGCGTCCGAATCCGACAGGCAGAACGGCCGGTTGGCGCCGCCGACGAAACGCTCGCCGTGCGCGTCGGCGACTTCGGCCAGCGCGTTCGGCGCGTCGGCGGAGTTGGACTGCGCGTCCATTTCAGTTCGCGTCCATCAGCGATTTATACATTCCATCTTCCTGCGCCATCAGCGACTGATGCGTGCCGCGTTGTATCTCCTTGCCTTTGTCGAGCACCACGATCAAGTCGCAGTCGCGGATCGTGCTCAGGCGATGGGCGATGATCAGGCAACTGCAGCCGCGCCGGCGCAGCGCGTCGTCGATGCGCATTTCGTTGATCGCGTCGAGCACGCTGGTCGCCTCGTCCATGATCAGCACCGACGGATTCGGCACCAGCGCGCGCGCGATCTCGAGGCGCTGGCGCTGGCCGCCGCTGAAGTTGCGCCCGCGCTCTTGCACATGCGAATCGTAGCCGCGCGTGCGCGACATGATCTCCTCGTGGATGGCGGCGTCGCGGCTGGCGAGAAGGATGTCCTCGTCGGGCGTCTCCGGGCGCCACATGGTCAGGTTGTCGCGCACCGTGGCGGCGAACAGGAAGATGCGCTGATCGACCATCGAGATCGAGCTGGTCAGCAACTCGCGCGGGATGCGCTCGCGCGGATGGCCGTCGAACAAAATCTCGCCCGACCACGGCGGATAGATGCCGCCGACCAGCGCCGACAGCGTCGACTTGCCGGCGCCGCTGGCGCCGACGATGGCGACGCGCTGGCCGGGGTTGATGGTCAGGCTGAAGTTCTCGAGCAGCGGCTCGCGGTTGGCTTGATAGCCGAAGGTGATGTCGCGCAACTCGATCCGCCCGCCGAGGCGCAGCCGCCCTTCGATCTCCGCCGCCCGACCTTTCGCCGTGTGCGGTTGCGAAGTCTGCAGCGACTTGTCCTCGGGCGTGTCGAGCAAGTCGTCGAGCCGCTGCAGGTCGGCTTCGAGCGTCTGGAACAAGTCGGCGAGTTGGACGAAGTGGCCGATCGGCGCGAGGAAGTTGACCGACATCACATAGAACGCCATCATCATGCCGACCGTCATCGCGCCGCTCATCACCTGCCAGCCGCCGAGTCCGAGCACGACCGCGTTGCTGACGATCAAGAACACCGTCGGCAGCGCGGCGATGACATAGCCGAGTTCGCTGAATCGTTGGCGCGCCAGCAACTCGCGCGCTTGATAGCCCGACCAATGCGCGAAGAAGTCGTCCTCGCCGCCGGTCGCCTGCAAGGTGTCGATGTGCATCAGCCCGGCCATGCCGACGCCGTACATCAAGCC
>JBPCXC010000332.1:0-1069 GCA_051008875.1 bacterium | reverse complement strand
CAACTCGGCGAGATCGATCGGCGCATCCGCTACCTGCAGCGCCGCCTGCCCGCGCTCAATGTGATCGGCAAGGTCGGCGCCGCCAATGCGGTCGGCAAAGGTGTCGACGTGTCGCGGGTGTTCTTCGGCGCGTGGGTGACGTTGCGGCGGATGGATGACGCGGCCGGCGACGAAGTCGAATACCGCATCGTCGGCGGCGACGAGATCGACAGCGACTCGCGCAAGGGATACATCAGCGTCGACTCGCCGCTGGCGCGCGCGTTGTTGAAGAAACAAGTCGGCGACGAAGTTGAGTTGATCGTCGCCGACAACACGCGGCGATTTCTCGTGCGCGCGATTCGTTATGAATGAGTTTCAGTCCAGTCGGCGCAAAAACGACACCCCGCCGAGCGCGCGCATTTGGCGCAGGATCCATTGTCGGCGGCGTTCGGTGGCGGCGTCGGCGTCGCGTGGCGAGCGCAGGTTCGGCGCCGGCAGCACCGCCGCCAGGCGCGCGGCTTCGTGGCGCGTCAGGCGCGACGCCGGCTTGTCGAAGAAGTGCGAACTGGCGCGCTCGATGCCATACACGCCGGGGCCGAACTGGACGATGTTGAGATAGACCTCGAGTGTGCGCCGCTTGCCCCAGGCGAAATCGATGGCGAGCGCGAGCGCGGCTTCGAGCAGTTTGCGCGGATAACTTCGGCCGCTCCACAGGAACAGGTTCTTGGCGGTCTGCTGCGTGATCGTGCTCGCGCCGCGCGGGCGCGCGGTGCGACTCGCCGACGCCTCGCGCAGACTATTGCGCAACTCGATGAAGTCGAGTCCGTGATGCTGGAAGAAGCGCTGGTCTTCCGCCGCCACCACCGCGAGGATCATCTGCTTGGAGATCGCCTCGAGCGGTCGCCATTGGAACGACACCCAGCCGCCGGCGTCGTCGCCGAGCCAATTCTCCTGCAGCGTGAACGACGACGCCGGCGGATTGATGAAGCGCAACGACACGATGACCAGCGCGATGACCAGCGCGACGGCGAGCGCGCATGCGCCGATGAAACGACCCGCCGCGCGCAGCACGCGCGCGCCGCGCATGGAT
>JBPCXC010000331.1:0-4321 GCA_051008875.1 bacterium | reverse complement strand
CTGCTGTTCCTGCTGGCCTCCGGGCTGACGCTGATCTTCGGCATCATGGACTTCATCAACCTGTCGCACGGCTCGTTCTACATGCTCGGCGCGTTCGTCTGCGCCAGCGTCGCCGCGCTGACCGGCTCGTTCTGGTTCGCCGCGCTGGTCGCGGTGATCGCGGTGTTCATCATCGGCGCGTTGGTCGAGCGGCTGATCGTCGGCCGGTTGTACACCCGCGACCACCTCGACCACGTGCTGGTGACCTACGGCCTGATCCTGGTGTTCGACACCCTCGCGCACATCATCTGGGGCTCCGCCGGCGCCGCCATCGCATTGCCCGAGAGCCTCGACGGGCGAGTCGAAATCGGCGGCTTCGTGCTGCCGGTGTATCGTTTGCTGATCATCGTCTGCGGCTTGCTGGTCGCCGCCGGGCTGTATCTTCTGGTGACCCGCTCGCGCCTCGGCATGTTGATTCGCGCCGGCGCATCCAACCGCGCGATGATCGCCGCGCTCGGCGTCGACATCGATCGCCTGTACTTAATAGTTTTCGCGATCGGCGCGGCGATGGCCGGCTTCGCCGGGCTGTTGATCGCGCCGATCACCGAAGCGAGCATCGGCATGGGCAACGAGATCATCATCATCGCCTTCGTCGTCGTCATCGTCGGCGGCATCGGTTCGATCCAAGGCGCGTTCTGCGCCGCGCTGCTGATCGGATTTATCGACACGCTCGGGCGTTCGTATCTGGACGACATGCTCAAGTTGTTCCTCTCCGCGCACGCCGCCGAGACCGCCGCGCCGGCGCTGTCGGCGATGCTGATCTATCTGCTGATGGCGGGCGTGCTGCTGTTCAAGCCGCAAGGTTTGTTCGCGTCGAACGGTCATTCGCGATGACACCTAACACGCTCCGCGCCGGCGCGCTTCGCATCGCCATCAAAGCGCGAACACTTCGCTTGACCGCCGCGGCGTATGGTTTGTTGGTCGCGTTGTTGCTGGCGGCGCCGATGTTGATCGCGCTCGCCGGACAAGGCTTCTACCTCGACTTGCTGACGCGCGCGCTGATCCTCGCCATCGCGGTCGCCAGCCTCAACCTGCTGGTCGGCTACAGCGGGCTGATCAGCCTTGGCCACGCCGCCTACATCGGCATCGGCGCATACAGCGTCGGCATTCCGGTGTATTACGAAATCCACCACGGCGCGTTGCATCTGCTGCTGGCGATCGGCTGCAGCGCCGCCTTCGCCGCGCTGACCGGCGCGATCTGCCTGCGCACCAAAGGCCTGTATTTCATCCTGATCACGCTGGCGTTCTCGCAGATGCTGTACTTCATCGTGCTCAGCCTCGACCAATACGGCGCCGACGACGGCTTGGTGATCGCGCGGCGCAGCGAGTTCGGCGCGCTCGACTTGGAAAACGCGACCGCGCTGTACTACACCGCGCTGGCGACTCTTCTATTGTGCCTGGCGCTGATGCATCGCCTGCTGCACGCGAGATTCGGCAAGGTCATCCTCGGCGCCAAGCACAACGCCGCGCGCATGCAGGCGATCGGCTTCGACACCTATCGCTATCAACTGGTCTGCTACATCATCTCCGGTGCGATGTGCGGCGTCGCCGGATTCCTGATGGGCAACTTCACCAACTTCATCAGTCCGGAGATGATGGACTGGACGCATTCCGCCGAGTTGCTGTTCATGCTCATCATCGGCGGCGCCGGTGCGCTGTTCGCTCCGCTCACCGGCGCCGGCGCGTTCATCTGGCTCGAAGAGTCGCTGTCCGCGCTGACCGTGCATTGGCACTTGATCTTCGGCTTGCTGCTGATCGCGCTGGTGCTGCGCTTCGGCAAGGACGGCTTGCACGGCGTGTTGCTCGGCTTGGAGCGCCGCCGCGCGCGCGACGATTCGATTCAACACGATGCAAACGATGCGCGCACCGATTCGATCGAACACAACGCGGACGACGCGGCGCGATGATTCTGCGAGTCGAAAATCTGCACAAGCAGTTCGGCGGCGTGCATGCGGTGCGCGGGGTTGATCTCGGCGTCGCCGCGCGTCGCTTGCACGCCATCATCGGCCCCAACGGCGCCGGCAAGACCACGCTGGCGGCACAACTCGCTGGCGCGATTCATCCCGACCGCGGCGCGATTCATTTCGATGGCGCCGACATCACCCGCATGTCGGCGCACAAGCGCGCGCGCCTCGGGCTGGCGCGGTCGTTCCAGATCACCAGCGTGATCGCGCCGATGACGCTGCTCGAGAACGTGATGCTGTCGGTGCAGTCGCTGCGCGGTCATTCGTTCCGCTTCTGGTCGCCGGTCGCGCGCGACCGCGATATGCGCGCGCAAGCGATGCAAGTGCTCGCCGACGTCGGCTTAGGGAGGCGCGCGCACGTGGTCGCCGCGACCGCATCGCACGGCGAGCAGCGGCGGCTGGAATGCGCGATGGCGCTCGCGCTGCGCCCCAAGTTGCTGCTGCTCGACGAGCCGATGGCGGGGATGAGCGCCGAGGAATCGGCGAGCATGATCGCGCTTTTGCGCGGCCTCAAGCGCGACACCGCGATCCTGCTGATCGAGCACGACATGGACGCGGTGTTCACCCTCGCCGACGAAGTCTCGGTGCTGGTCAACGGCTCGATCATCGCCACCGGCACGACCGCGCAAATCCGCGCCAACGCCGCGGTGCAACGCGCTTATCTGGGCGAAGGCGACGGCGAATTCGCGAACGCGAACGATGGCGACGGCGATGGCGATAACGATAACGAAAGCAACGACGACGGCGAAGTCTGACGATGACGTTGAAGTTGCATCGCATCGAAACTTTCTACGGCAACAGCCAAGCGTTGTTCGGCTTGAGCATGGAGATCGGCGACGGCGCCGCGGTCGCCTTGCTCGGGCGCAACGGCATGGGCAAGACCACCACGGTCAATGCGATCATCGGCAACCTCGCGTGCCGGCGCGGCGCAATCCATCACCGCGACGCGCGCATAGACGGCTGGCCGCCGCATCGAATCGCGCGGCGCGGCATCGGCTTGGCGCCGGAGGGACGGCAAATCTTCCCCAACTTAAACGTGCGCGAGAACCTGATCGCCGCCGCCGCCAACCACGGTGGATCGAGCGCGCCGTGGACGCTCGACTTGGTGCTCGACTTGTTCCCGCAACTGCGCCCGCGCCTGAACAACATGGGCGATCAACTCTCCGGCGGCGAGCAGCAGATGCTGTCGATCGGCCGCGCGCTGATGCTCAACCCGACCCTGCTGATCCTCGACGAAGCGACCGAAGGGCTGGCGCCGCTGATCCAACGCGAACTGTGGCGCAAACTCGGCGAGATCAAACGCACCGGCATCGCGCTGCTGCTGATCGACAAGAACCTGGACGCGCTATGCGCGATCGCCGACTACCACTACATCATCGAAAAAGGCGCCATCGCCTGGCACGGTGCAACCACCGCGCTGCGCGCCGCGCCCGAACTAAAACCCAGATACCTCGGCGTTTGACGCGCGTCGTGGATCGGGCGAACATCACCTAAATCAACCAGCCAAGCGTTGCCGTGAATCATCCGCGAAGATACAACGCAACAACCGACTTCATCAACGCCCACGCGCACGCGCGACGCGACCACAAAGCCGCCTTCATCGACCCGCAAACGTCGCTGACTTATGGCGAACTGCGCCGCGCGACTCATCGCGTCGCCAACTTGCTCGCCGCGCATGGCTTGGGGATGGAGAATCGCGTCGCGTTGCTGGCGCATGACACCGTGCATTGGCCGGCGATCTTCTGGGGCGCGTTGCGCGCCGGGGTGATTCCGGTCGCGCTGAACACGCTGCTTGGCACCGAGCAGTATCGCTACATCCTCGCCGACGCCCGCGCCAAGGCGCTGTTTGTTTCGGCGCCATTGCTCGAGGCGGTCGAGCCGTTGCTGGCGCAACTGCCGCATCTGAAGCATGTGTTCGTGCTGTCCGGCGACGCCGCCGGGCACATCGACGACCAACGCGCGCTGGCGGCGCAGCCGGCGCAGTTCGCCACCGCCGGCGCCGACGCCTGCGCCGACACTTGCGCCGACGATGTGGCGTTCTGGTTGTATTCATCCGGCTCGACCGGAATGCCGAAGGGCGTGCCGCATGTTCATTCCAGTTTGATGCACACCGCGAAATTGTTCGGCCAAGGCGTGCTCGGCATACGCGAGGACGATGTGGTGTTCTCCGCCGCCAAGTTGTTCTTCGCCTATGGGCTGGGCAATGCGATGAGTTTTCCGATGTCGGTCGGCGCGACCACGCTGCTGTGGCCCGGGCGTCCGACTCCGGATGCGGTGTTCGCGTTGCTGCGCGAGCGCCAGCCGAGCATCTTCTATGG
>JBPCXC010000330.1:0-7166 GCA_051008875.1 bacterium | reverse complement strand
GAACGCCGGCCAATGCCAACTGAACGCGAACGCCGCGCGCTCGAGATCGCCGAACTTGGCGAACTGGCGACGATAGTATTTGGTGTTGACCGCGACGAACCGCATCAGCGGGGAGTCGTCGCGCGGGGATTCGTCGTGGGCGAAATCGTCATCGGCGAAGTCGTCGTGAGTCGAATCGTCGCGAGTTGAATCGTCGCGAGTTGAATCCGCGCGCGGCGATTCGCGTTCGCTTTCGTCTTCGTCACCGTCACCGTCCGCCGTCATTCCCGCAGTCTGTAAGCGGGAATCTCTTTTTCTTTTCGGCGCATTGCCGCCAGCATGTAGATCGCCATCCGTGGACGACTGGACTTCGGCATCCAAGCCGGAATGACGGCGAGCGAGCGCGTCGTCATCGCCACCGTCACCACCATCGCCATCGCCACGCGCAACCACCAACTCGATCTCGCATTGCGCGCCGGCTTGGTGGATGGCGTCGTGGATACGCATCGCTTCGGCGCGGTCGTAGTGCTTGGTCAGCGCGGTCGGCTTGCCTTGCAGCAGTTGCTGCATGGTCTCGCTGTTTGAATGGAACAACGCGGCGAGCGCGGCGAGCACTTCGGCGCGGTCGCGCTCCGGCCGCACCGAGCCGCTGACGATCACGCGGTATTTCGACGCCGCCATGTCAGTGCCGGAAATGCCGCATGCCGGTGAACACCATGGCGATGCCGTGCTCGTTGGCGGCGGCGATGACCTCTTCGTCGCGCTGCGAGCCGCCGGGCTGGATGACCGCGGCGACGCCAACTTCGGCGGCGCGGTCGAGGCCGTCGCGGAACGGCAGGAACGCGTCCGACGCCATCACCGCGCCGCGCACTTCCAAGCCGGCGTGCCGCGCCTTGATCGCGGCGATGCGCGCCGAGTTGACGCGGCTCATCTGGCCGGCGCCGACGCCGACGGTCGATAAGTCGCGAGCGTACACGATGGCGTTGGACTTGACGAACTTGGCGACTTTCCAGGCGAACAGCAGATCGTCCATCTGCGCCGCGTCGGGAACGCGCGCGGTGACCACTTCGAGTTTGTGGTTGATCTCGGCGTCGGCGCTTTGCACCAGCAATCCACCGACCACGCGCTTATAGTCGAGACGTGGGTCGAGGCGCGCGCCGCCGGCTTCGGCATAGCCGCATTCGAGCAAGCGGATGCCGGGCTTGGCGGCGATCGCGCGCTTGGCGTCGTCGTCGGCGCGCGGCGCGGCGATGACTTCGACGAATTGTTGCTCGACGATCGCGCGCGCGGTCGCACCTTGCAGCGGCTGGTTGAAGGCGATGATGCCGCCGAACGCGGACTCGGCGTCGGTGTCGAACGCGCGGCGATACGCGTCGGCTTGATTGCGGTTAAGCGCGACGCCGCATGGATTGGCGTGCTTGACGATCACGCAGGCGTGGTCGCGGTCGCGGTCATGATCGAACTGGCGCGCGCATTCGAGCGCGGCGTCGGCGTCGGCGATGTTGTTGAACGACAGTGCCTTGCCTTGCGCTTGCGCGGCGTCGGCGATGCCGGCGCGGTCGCCGCGGTCGAAGTTGACGCTGCGATAGAACGCGGCGCGTTGATGCGGGTTCTCGCCGTAGCGCAATGCTTGGCGCTTGCGGAACTGCAGGTTGAGCGTGCGCGGGAAGTCGTCGTCCTCGCGCAGCGCGCCCAAGTAGTTGGCGATCGCGCCGTCGTAGCGGGCGGTGTGCTCGAACGCCTTGACCGCGAGATCGAAGCGCAACTGCGCCGACACGCAGCCGCGGTTGCGGCGCAGTTCGTCGAGCACCGCGTCGTAGTCGTCGGCGTCCACCAGCACCGCGGCGCGCTGATGATTCTTGGCGGCGGCGCGCAGCATCGCCGGGCCGCCGATGTCGATGTTCTCGACCGCTTGCGCCAACTCGCAGCCGGGTTCGGCGACGGTCTCCTCGAACGGATAGAGGTTGACCACCACCAAGCCGATCGCGGCGATGCCGTGCGTCGCCATCACTTCGTCGTCGCCGTCGCGCGCGAGGATGCCGCCGTGCACCTTCGGGTGCAGCGTCTTGACGCGGCCGTCCATGATCTCGGGGAAGTTGGTGTGGTCGGACACCTCGGTGACCGCGACGCCGCTGTCGCGCAGTTGCCGCGCAGTGCCGCCGGTGGACAGGATTTCGATGCCGAGCGCCGCCAAGCCGCGGCACAGCGCGACCACGCCGCGCTTGTCGGAGACGCTGACCAGCGCCGTGGTGACCGCGGTCTCGGTCGGGCTCATCGCAAGGCGGGGCGCTTTGATCCGGGCGGGCTCGATGCGGCGCGGCGGGCGCCGGCGCTCACTCCTTCAGCCCGTGCTGCGCGAGTTTCTTGCGCAACGTGTGGCGGGTGATGCCGAGCATCTTGGCGGCTTCGCTTTGGTTGTGCGCGGCGTGATTCATCACCACCGCGAGCAGCGGCTTCTCGACCTCGCCGAGCACCATCTGATACACGCCGCTCGGCCGCGTGCCGTTCAAGTCCTTGAGATAACGCTTGACCGATTTCTCGACGCAGACGCCGAGCCTTCCGTTGCGCGCTTGGTCGGTCTTGCTTGGCATGTTGCTAACGGCGGGTTCGGTCGGTGTTCGGTCAATCAAAATAAAACGCGCAAAATCAAGCGCGAGTCGGCGGCGCAATCGGCGACGACACGACGAAAAGCGTTCGGCGAAAATCGCGCGATGAATTGTCGCGCATCGGAATCGATTATGCGAATCGGAATCTCCGACCTCGCCGCTTGCGTCGTCGGCGAATGCGATTATATCTTTTTTGACGCGCCGCGCGCAACATCGGATGCGTCGTCGGCGGTTTGATTTCCGCCGCCGCGGCGCGCGGCTACAAGTGGTCGGCAACGAGATCAACCTCGAAGCCGACCGCCTGTCGATACGGGCGGGCGAGGTCGAACCAGGCGGTGCCGAGTTCGCCGGCGTCGAGCGAATCGCGCTGGCCCGGGCGCAGATACGCGCTCGGCTGGAACACGCGGCGCCCGACCACGCGCCCGTCGCGGTCGGTCAAGGTCAGGCGCAGCGGCGGATAGGGCTGGGCGAACTCGGCGTGGTTGACCAACTTGACCGTGACCCGCACCGCGCCCGGCGTGCGCGGATGCAACTCGGCGATGGTGTGCGTCAGCGCAAGGCGCGCGGCGTCGCTTCGCGGCGGCAACGCGCAGCCGGCAATGCGGCAAAAGGTCGCCAAATGGCGGCGATAGCCCTCGTCCTGCGCGCGCTTCGGCAGCACCGAATGCTCGACTTGCCAGCCGAGCAGCAGCAAGCAGCCGAGTGCGGCGGCGGTCCATCGCAGATAGCCAGACCACTCGGCGAGCGCAGCGCGGGCGTTGGCGGATGCGGTGCGGGGTGTTGCGGAATCGTCCGTTGCGAGATCATCTGCCGCGGAATTGTCCGTCGTGGAATCGTCCGTCGCAAAATCGTCCGTCGTCGCGAAATCATCCGCCGTGGAATCGTCCGTCGCAGCGAAAGTCACCGCCACGGAATCATCCGCCGCCGATTCACGTTGCGCGATTAAGTTCGCTTCGGCGTGGAACACCTCGTTGCATCGCCCGCAGCGCACCAGCCCATCGCGCGCACGCCGGGCGGACTCGCGCAACGCGTACATCGCGCGGCAACTCGGGCAAGCGGTGCGCGATGCGATGCTCATGTTCGCGCAACGCAAACACGCATCGGCGGACGCGGCGATCGAAAATGGAAACAGCGCATTAACACTGCGGGGCGAGCGGTCGTTAGCCGAGGCCGAGTTTCTTTTCCAAGTAGTGGATGTCGAGTCCGCCGCGGACGAACGACTCGTCGGCGGTCAGTTCGCGGTGCAAGCGCAGATTGGTCTTGATGCCGTCCACCACCATCTCCTGCAGCGCGCCGCTCATCCGCGCCAGCGCCTCGCGCCGATGCATGCCGTGGGTGATCAACTTCGCCACCATCGAGTCGTAGTGCGGCGGCACCACGTAGTTGCTGTACACATGCGAGTCGACGCGCACGCCGGGACCGCCGGCCATGTGGTATTGCGTGATCCGCCCCGGCGACGGCAGGAAGGTGTCGGGGTCTTCGGCGTTGATACGGCATTCGAAGGCGTGTCCGCGGAACTGGATGTCGTCCTGGGCGAAGCGCAACTTCTGCCCGTCGGCGATGCGGATCTGCTCTTGCAGCAGATCGACGCCGGTGATCATCTCGGTGACCGGATGCTCGACTTGGATGCGGGTGTTCATCTCGATGAAGAAGAACTCGCCGTCCTGGTACAAGAACTCGAAGGTGCCGGCGCCGCGATAGTTTATGCGCCGGCAAGCTTCCACGCAGCGTTCGCCGATCGCTTCGCGGGTGGCGTCGTCGATGCCCGGCGCGGGCGCCTCCTCGATGACCTTCTGGTGGCGGCGCTGCATCGAGCAGTCGCGGTCGCCCAAGTGGATCGCGTTGCCGTGCGTGTCGGCCAACACTTGGAACTCGACATGCCGCGGCGCCTCCAAGAATCGCTCCATATAAACCACGTCGTCGCCGAACGCCGCGCGCGCCTCTTGTCGCGTCAGCGCGACCGCGTCGAGCAGTCGCGCGCGCTCGCGCACCACGCGCAGCCCCACGCCGCCGCCGCCGCCGGACGCCTTGATCATCAGCGGCAGCCCGATGCGATCGGCGAGTCGCAGCGCGCGCTCGGCGTCGGCGGGCACCGCGCCGTCGGAGCCGGGCACGCACGGCACGCAGGACTCGCGCATCGCGCCGATCGCCGAGATCTTGTCGCCCATCAAGCGGATGGTCTCGGCGCGCGGGCCGATGAAGATGAACCCGCTTTGCTCGACCTGCTCGGCGAAGTCGGCGTTCTCCGACAAAAAGCCGTAGCCCGGATGGATCGCGTTGGCGGCGGTAACCTCCGCCGCCGAGATGACCGAGGCGCTGTTGAGATAACTTTGCGCCGCCGGCGCCGGGCCGATGCAAACCGACTCGTCGGCGAGGCGAACATACTTGGCGTCGCCGTCCGCCTCGGAGTGCAGCGCCACGGTGCGAATGCCGAGGCGGCGGCAGGCGCGCAGGATGCGCAGCGCGATCTCGCCGCGGTTGGCGATGACCAGTTTCTTAATCGTCTCGGTCATCGCCCGGCGCGGCATCGTCCGCGGGCACGATCACGAACAGCGGCTCGCCGTACTCGACTGGCTCGCCGTTGTGCTTGTGGATCACGCTGATGCGCCCGGCGACTTCGGCGTCGAGTTGGTTGAAGGTCTTCATCGCCTCGATCAAGCACAGCGTGTCGCCCTTGCCGACGATCGAGCCGACGCTGACATACGGCGCGGCGTCGGGCGACGACGAGTCGAAGAAGGTGCCGACCAGCGGCGACTTAATCAAGATGCCGGCGGCGGTCGTCGGCGGCGTGGTTGACGACGCTTCGGCGAGCGCGGATGCGGGCGCGGCGACTGCGGCGGTCGGCGGCGCGGTCGTCGGCGGATACGCGTGGCGCGCGTCGGCGCGGCTCAGGCGGATGGTGTTGTCGCCCTCGGTGATCTCCATCTCGGCGAGCGCCGACTCCTCGAGCAACTCGATCAGTTTCTTGATTTTGCGCAAGTCCATGACGTTCTTAATCTTCGGCTTCGGTCTCGGTCGGCGCGCGCAGATGCGCGACGGCGGCGGCGTAGGCGAACTCGTAGCCGCGCGCGCCGAGCCCGGCGATCACGCCGACCGCGAGGTCGGAGAAATACGACTGGCGACGGAACGGCTCGCGCGCATGGACGTTGGACAGATGCACTTCGATGAACGGAATCGCCACCGCCGCCAGCGCGTCGCGCAACGCGACGCTGGTGTGGGTGAACGCCGCCGGATTGATCAGGATGAAGTCGACGCCGTCGGCGCCGGCTTGCTGCACCCACTCGACCAGTTCGCCCTCGGCGTTGCTCTGGCGGCAGTCGAGTCGATGCCCGTCCTCTGTCGCCAACGCGCGCAGTTGATCGTCGATCGACGCCAGACTCGCGCGGCCGTAATGCCGCGGCTCGCGTTGCCCGAGCAGATTTAGGTTGGGGCCATGCAGCACCAGAAGATTCGCCATCGGGGATGTGGGATCAAAGGTCGGTCGGTGGATGAACGATGCCGATGATAGCATTTTCCCGCAAGTTCGACGCAGTTGCGTTGTTTTTGCGGACAACGCCTTAACGCGAGCGTGCGCAAGAAGACGCGCACGCCGCGGAACGGAATAACACGAACGCGCACACCTTAACACGAGCGTGCGCAAACAGCCGCGCACGCCGCGCAATAGAAAGCCGCACGCGGCGCAACGGAATAACACGAGCGCGCACGCAAGAAGCCGCGCGCGCCGCGCAACCGGATCACACCGGCAGCGCGGTGGTGTGCTTGACCTTCTCCAGCGCGAACATCGAGGTCACGTCCGAGAGCGCGATGCGCGAGACGATGGTCTTGTAGATGCGGTCGTACGCGGCGATGTCGGCGACCGCCACGCGCAGCAGATAATCGACCTCGCCGCTCATGCGGTAGATCTCGACGATCTCCGGAATCTTCTTCATCTCGCGCACGAACTTCGCGCTCCACTCGGCGTTGTGCATCGTGCGGATCGACATGAACACGGTCACGCCGGCGTCCACCAAGTCGGCGTCGAGCAACGCCACGCGCGCGCGGATGATGCCGATCTCCTCCATGCGCTGAATCCGCTTCCAGCACGGCGTCGGCGACAGATGCACCTTGTTGGCGATCTGCTTGATGGTCATGCTGGCGTCGCGCTGCAGGTGATACAGGATTTTCCGATCGATCGAATCGATGGTCAATTTTTTCTCGTATTTCATAATTTCAGGAATATTTTCTATTCGCGAAGTGAAAGTAGTGGATGAATAGCATTATTTTCTAAAAATTGCCACCGCGCCGGCGCGCGACATCATCCGCATCGGTATCATCCGAAACATGCAATCGCATTTTTATACGGACGAATGAAACCTCTTCTCGCGGTCGAGTTCGCGTTCTTGATTCTGTGGAGTTCCGGTTTCATCGGCGCGCAATACGGCATCGCGCACGCCGGCACTTTCACCTTCCTGCTGTATCGCTATGGCGCGCTGACCGCGATCTTGTTCGGCTATCTGGCGATGCGCGGCGAGTTGCGCTTCGGCGGCGTCGCGCAAGTCCGGCGCGCGGCGACGATGGGATTGCTCGGGCATTGCGTGTGGC
>JBPCXC010000329.1:0-6099 GCA_051008875.1 bacterium | reverse complement strand
GTCCACCACCCGCGCCAACGCGGCGCGCTCGCGCCCGAGCGCCTGCGCCGTCGCCGGCTCGTCCCACACGCGCGGGTCCTCCAGCCTCAGATCGACTTCCTCGAGGCGCTCTTGCTTGCCGGCATAGTCAAAGAAACCCCCTGAGCGCGCCGACGCGCCGCGCCGATTCGCGCAGCGATTCGAGTAGTTCGTTGGGCGTCTCCATAGCGGTCGGCGGCGGTGGCGAGTTCAAAGCAAACGCCGCGCAGGATACTCGATTCACCGTTGCATTGCAATCGCGATGCGCGGCGACCGCATGAAGTTGCAACGTTGTCCGCCGAAGCGTTTCGCGTTATGGTTTTGCGTTGCTTATAATCAATGACGGAGCGCAAAAAAATGACGGCGAACCATCGCGACGACAGGAATCAAAAACTCGGAGTCGCGCTGGTCTTGATCGCCGCCTTCGCGTGGAGCACCGCGGGGCTGTTCACCCGCGTGGTGACCACCGACATTCCGACCACCTTGTTCTGGCGTTCGTTGCTCGGCGGGTTTTGCGTGCTGGCGATACACTTGTTCATGCAGCATTCGCTCAGAAAAACAGCGGCGAGCGACGCGCCACGAAACGAGCAAAGTTGGTTTCGCGAAATGCTTCATTTCTCGCGCGGCGAGATCGTCATCGGCGTGCTGGGCACTTGCGGGATGATCTGCTTCATCGCCTCGTTCTTCCACACCACCATCGCCAACGTGTCGTTCGTGTACGGCACCATGCCGCTGGTCACCTTCATCCTGGCATTGATCGCGCTGAAGGAAAAAGCCAGTTGGCGCTCGTTCGGCGCGTGCGCCTTGTGCGCGCTCGGCGTCGCGGTGATGTGGAGCGGCGCGCAGAAATTCGACGACCATCTCGGACTCCTGCTCGCCTTCGCGATGACCTTCTTCATGGCGTCGCTGACCATCGCCGCGCGATATTTTCCCGCGGCCAACGCGGTCAAGGCGACGTACTTCTCCGGCTTCCTCGGCGCGCTGGCGACGCTGCCGTTCAGTTCATTCGTCGGCACCTTGCCGATGGATTACTTCTGGCTCATACTATACGGCGTGATCAACTTGGGGCTCGGCTTCGGCGTCTATCTGCTTGGCGTGCAACGCATCGCTGCGACCACCGCCGCCTTGGTCGGCATCGTCGAAATCCCGATCGCGCCGGCGTGGGCGTGGCTGCTGTTCCGCGAAGACCCCGGCGTGCATGCGCTGCTCGGCGGCGCGATCATCCTGCTCGCGACCACGGTGTATCTCGCGATGCAATACTTCGAGCAAAACTCATCCACCGAGCAATCCAACTGACGAAAACGACCATGAAGCAAAGCAAACTAGAAGACATGAATATGACTCCCGCGTATCTGCAGCGCGAGTGGCAAATCACGATTCAAACGCCGGCCGGCGGGCTGGACAATCTGCTCGGCGCGCTCGGGCGCGACATCCCGCTGCGCCAAGGCGCGTATGACAACTGCCTGTATGTGCGCAACGCCGGCCGCCAGCGGTTTCGCGCGTTGGACGGCTCGCATGCCGGCGCGGAAGGCACGGTTCAAACCACCGACGCCGCCGAAGTGGTTTTTTCCATCGCCGTCGACGAGGCGTTGTTGAACCGGGTGTTCGAGACCATCTTCGCCAATCATGTGAACGAAGAGCCGACCGTGCGCATACAGGAGGTGTGGGGCTGCCGCTCCAAATACTTGGACGACAAGGACAATCCGAATCGCTATTGGAATCGCCCCGACGCGAAGCAAATCCACGGCGAAGGCACGTCGGTCGCCGATTAGCGTTCGGGGTTGATCTGCAGCGAGTAGCGTCGCGTCCCAGCCGCGATTCCATTCGGCGCATAGTTGTATTCGCGCAACTCGAACGCGCCCGGCGCGGCGAGCAGCAGCGTGGTCGCGCGCGTGCCGTAGTCGGCGTCGGCGATGAAGATCGATGACAGATGCTTCTCGCGCGCGCGTGGCAGGCCGGTGTCGGGCAGCAACGCGTCGTCGGCTTGGGTTTGATCGCGCATCGCGCGCGCCAATTTTTCGCAATCGAGTTCGCAGTCGGGTTCGGCGGCGGCGATCGCCTCGCGCAGCAACGACACGCCGCGCGACATCTTCGGCCACGGATCGTCCAAGTCGCCGTTGCTGATGCTGTGGAAGCCGCGCGCCAACTCGCGCGGGCGCGCTTCGGCGCTGCTGGCGCAGAGCAGTCGGTCGGGCGTGCCGTACAACAAGTTGAACGGGCGGAAGTCGCGACGACAGCGGCGCAGGAAGTCGGCGTATTGCGCCGGCGAGTCTTCGCCGCGCAGGAATCTGGCGACCAACTCGCCGCGGCTGCGTCCGTCCGTGCTCGCATCTGTTCCGCGCGCCAAACTCAATGCGCGATGATTGGCGACCGCGGCGATGCGTCCGCGCGTGTTGACTCCGAACCAAGTGCCGCCGGCGACGCGGTCGCGCCCGGCGAGAATCGCGGGCGCGTCGCGCCAATATCGCATCATCTCGCGCGCGCGCGCGTGGTATTCGTCGCGGTTGGCGGCGATAATCAACGGATAGCGCGGATGCTGGCCGATGGCGATGAACAGAATGCACATTGCGAATAGTCGCCGCGAACGACTGGGCTAAGCGGGACGAAGCGGGGCGAAGCGCGCTTGCAACTATAGATCATTTCGTTTCCGATTTCATTTCTTTCTTTTTTATTTCATTGTCGCTTGGTTTCACTGCTTGTTAATTTCTTAATTGTTCTCGATTCGCGTTTCAACAATCCCGATGAAGCACATCCACGACCGACCGATTGACCTGTCCATCCAAGACGCGCGCAAACTCGTCTTGCTCAGCCAATGGCTGCCGCACGCGAAGCCGCCGAACGCAAACCCGCGAGGCGGCGCGCTCGAGGCGACGCTGGCGACGCTGCGGCATCTCGGCTATATCCAGATCGACACCATCTCGGTGATCGAGCGCGCGCATCACCACACCATCTGGAATCGCGCGCATCGTTATCGCCCGGCGCATCTAGAGCAACTGCTGGCGCAGCGGCGGGTGTTCGAATACTGGTCGCATGCCGCCGCCTATCTGCCGATGGACGACTATCGTTTCAGCCTGCCGCAGATGCGCGCTTATGCCAACGGCCGGCGGCGTCATTGGTATGCGCCCGACCGCAAAATGATGCGGCGCGTTGTTGCGCGCATCGCCGCCGAAGGCGCGTTGCGCGCGCAGGACTTCGAGGCGCCGCCGAAGCGCAAGCGCGCCGGCGCGGCGGAGATGTGGAACTGGAAGCCGGCGAAGCAGGCGTTGGAGCAGTTGTTCATGGAGGGCAAGTTGATGACCGCGCGGCGGCAGGGATTCCAGAAAGTCTATGATCTCGCCGAGCGCGTGCTGCCGTCGGACGCCGACACGCGGATGCCGCGCGCGGACGAACTCGGGCGCTTCGCGGTCGCGCGATTTCTGCAAGCCAACGGACTCGGCCGCGCGACCGAGATCGCGTATCAGCAGCCGGCGCTCAAGCCGCTGGTCGAGCGTAGCCTGGCGCGGATGCAGCGGCGCGGCGAAGTGGTCGCAATACGAATCGGTGGCATCGGCGGCGCCGACGATGCGCCGCCCGACTACGCGCTGGCGGACGCGACGGCGTTGCTCGAGCGGCGGCTTATCCGCCGGCGGCTGAAGATCCTATCGCCGTTCGACAACTTGCTGATCCAACGCAAGCGCGCGCAGCGGCTGTTCGATTTCGACTATCGGATCGAATGCTATACCCCGGCGGCGCAGCGCAAGCACGGCTATTTCTCGCTGCCGCTTTTGTGGGACGGCCGACTGGCGGCGCGGATGGACTGCAAGGCCGACCGACAAAGCGGCGATCAATCGAACACGTTGTTGATTCGCAACTTCGTCAGCGAGGCGCATCTGACGCGCAAAGAGGATTTGGTGGATGCGTTGGCGCAGGAGTTGCGCCGCTTCGCCGCGTTCAATCAATGCGAGCGCATCGAAGTCGGGCGATTGCACGATCGCGCGGTCGAGCAACTGCTGCGCGCGGCGATGCGTTAGGAATCGATCGGCCGCAACTGCCGATAACGTTCGATCTTGCGCACATACGCGTCGGCGAATCCGCGCACGGTTTCGACTTCGTGGTCGCTCAGTTCGCGCAATACTTTGCCGGGCGCGCCGAGGATCAGCGAGTGCGGCGGGAAGGTCTTGCCCTCGGTGATCAGCGTGTTGGCGCCGATCAGGCAATGCGCGCCGACCACCGCGCCGTTGAGCACGCGGCTGCCGACGCCGACCAGCGTGCCGGCGCCGATGGCGCAGCCGTGCAGCATCGCGCTGTGGCCGACGGTGACTTCGTCTTCGATGATGATCGCGACGCCGGGATCGACATGCAGCACCGCGCCGTCCTGCACGTTGCTGCGCGCGCCGATGGCGATCGCGTCGTTGTCGCCGCGCAGCACCGCGTTGAACCACACGCTGGCGTGCTCGCCGAGCGTCACCGCGCCGATGATGTCCGCGCTCGGCGCGACGAAGCAACTCGCCGGGATGCGCGGCACGCGTCCGGGCAGCGAATAGATCATGCGCTCACGCGCTCGCAGAAGATGCGCTCACAGAAGATGCGGACGCTCGAGTTCGGCGAAGTCCTCGACCAAAGCCGCCGCGCTCGGTCGGCGCAGCAGCGACGACAAACGCTCGGCGAGTTTCTTCTTCTCGCTGTAGCGCAGCGCCAGCAACTGCGCATCGCCGCGCGCCGCCATCAGGTAGTCGTCGCTGGTCTGCAGATGATCGACCAAGCCCAACTCCAGCGCGCGCGTGCCGAGCCAATGCTCGCCGGTGGCGACGCGCTCGATGTCGAGTTGCGGACGATGCGCCTTCACATGCTGCTTGAACAGCGCGTGCATCTCCTCCAGTTCCTGCTGCAACTTGCGCCGCCCCTTGTCGGTGTTCTCGCCGAACACGGTCAAGGTGCGCTTGTGCTCGCCGGCGTGCAGCAACTCGAAGTCCACCGCGTTGCGCTTGAGCAGGCGATGCATGTTGGGCATCTGCATGATCACGCCGATCGAGCCGAGGAACGCGAACGGCGCGGCGATCAGGCGGTCGGCGACGCACGCCATCATGTAGCCGCCGCTGGCGGCGATCTTGTCGACGCACACGGTGAGTCGAATGTCGCGCGCGCGGATGCGCAGCAGTTGCGACGCCGCCAGCCCGTAGCCGTGCACCGCGCCGCCGGCGCTCTCGACGCGCACCACCACTTCGTCGCGCGCGGTCGCCATGGTCAGGATCGCGCTGACCTCGTGGCGCAGCGAGGCGACCGCGCTGGCGCGGATGTCGCCGGCGAAGTCGAGCACATAGATGCGCTTGGTTGCGCTGTCGCCGTCGTTCGCGTCGTCGCTTTCGCCGGTCTTCTTCGCTCGCTTCGCTGCTTTGCGTTTCGCCTTGTCCTTTTTCTTTTCGTCCTTGGCGCGCGCATCGCGCCGACGCTTGCGTTGTTGCGGCGACAGCAGCGCGCCCGACACCGCGCGCTCCATTTCATCGAATCGTTTGTTGAGATGAACGACTTCGAGATGCTGCGCCGGCGCTTTGCGTTGGCGTTGACTCATCGCAGCGAAGCCACCGGCGACCGCGACCAACGCCGCCGCTAGACCTAAGCCGATGGTGATGGCTTTGGCGAGGAACAAACCGTATTCGGCGAAAAATTGCATGGGAACTCCTGCGCTCAGGCGCGATTTTGATTGCGTTCAATCGCCGCCCAGCCGTCGCGCAAGGTGACGATGCGGTTGAACACCAACTTGTCCGCGCCGCTGTTGGTATCGGCGTCGGAGTCGGCGAAGAAATAGCCGAGCCGCTCGAACTGCCAGCGTGTGTCGGCGTCGGCGTCGCGCAACGACGCTTCGACTCGCGCATCCGCGCGCAGCGTCAGCGAGTCCGGATTGAGCGAGGCGCGGAAGTCGGCGTTTTTGTCGGCGAGCGGATTGGCGGCGCGGAACAGGCGATCATACAGTCGAATCTCCGCCGGCGCGGCGTCGGCGGCGTTGACCCAGTGGATGATTCCTTTGACCTTCTTTTCTCCAATGTGGGCGGCGCCGGGGGAGGCGACACAGGGTGAGTCATCGTCCGTACAAGGCAAACCGAA
>JBPCXC010000328.1:0-9657 GCA_051008875.1 bacterium | reverse complement strand
CGATGCAGATTCGCATCCCGCTGTTCCTGTTCATTTTTTCCGAAGAGCTGTCGCGCTCGTTCCTGCCCCTGTTCGTGGCCCGCCTCAGCCCCGAGAGCACGCTGGTGTCGGATGAGCTCTTGATCGGATTGCCGATCACATTGTTTATGTTGATGATCGCGGTGGTGACTCCCATCGGTGGTGGGCTGACCGACCGCTTCGGCGCACGGCGGGTGTTCCTCGGCGGCATCGTGTTCGCGGTAGTCAGTTATGCGGGCACTTTTTTTGTCCAAGGTTACTATGACCTTCTTTTCTGGCGCACGCTTGGCGGACTCGGCTACGGCTTGATTTATATCGCCGCCCAAGTTTGGGTCACCGAAAACTCCGCCACGGAAAACCGCGCGCAAGGCATGGCGGTGTTTTCCGGCGCTATTTTCGTCGGCGCTATTTGCGGGCCACCGATCGGCAGCATCATCGCCGGTCGCATAGGCTTTGAGGCGACCTTCCTGATTTCTGCGATGATGAGCGTGATTGCGGGGTTGATAATTTATCAAGTGCTGAACGAGGGGGGAAAAAAGCAGGCGGGCACCCGGACGGTGCTGAGTATGCGGGATTGGCGCGTGCTGCTGGCCGATACTCGCTTCCTCGCTGTCACGTTGTTTGCCGCTTTGCCGATGAAGATGGTGTTGACCGGATTTTTATACTATATCGTGCCGCTTTATTTAAACGATCTCGGCAATAGCCAAACAGCGATCGGCTGGGTAATGATGGCGTATGGGGTGGCGACCGTGGGTTGCACTACCATAGCGGCCCGCTATGCCGATCGATCCAAGCGGTATTCCGCAATGGTGTTGGTGGGTGGCGCGCTGGCCGGCATCGGTTGCGTCGTCGCGCTGTTCCAAGACGCTGTTGGCGGTGGCGCCGTGGTGGCCGTGGTGATTGCGGTTGTGGCGTTCGGGCTTGGGCATGCGGTGGCGATTACTTCGCAACTCACCATTGCTCAGAAAGTAGCGGATAGTTATGCCGATACGATGGGGCGGGCATCGGTCGTTTCTGCTTTTCGGCTGGTGGAGCGGGGCGGTTTTGTGCTTGGCCCGCTGGTCGCCGGCGCGTTGGTGACTGGTTTCGGGTATCAAGGCGCGATGGTCGGCATCGGGTTGGCGATACTCGCGGCCGTCAGCGTGTATGTGCTGATAACGGGGGTGTCGGAAGTGACGCATGAACTGCGCGGGGCGACCGCATGATTTGCCGGGCGCGACTTATGTTTGGCTTATGCGCGGCCGCCAGCTTGGCTGTTTTTGCTGGCGCGACGCACTCAGCGAATCATGTCTTGGGTTCCAATCCATTCAAGATATTTATCGTGACTTGGCGCGGAGAGACCGATGTTGAAAAGGGATTTCGCGATTATTTGAGCCAGCGCGGCATTCCTTTTGAAATCACCATGCGCGATTTGCAGCTTAACAAAGAAAATGTGCCAGCGGTCATGGAAGAGATTAAGCAAGCACGCCCCGATTTGGTTTACACTTGGGGCACAGGCACCACTGCCAGCTTTTTTGGCAAGATTAACAACGACAAGCCCGATTCTTTCTTGCGGGGTTTCCCCGGGCTTTTTGTTGTGGTGTCTTATCCCATAGAAGCGAGTCTTGTGGAAAGTTTTGAAAAGCCCGGGCGCTCTGTGACCGGCGTTTCTTTTCTGGCGCCGGTCGCAACTCAACTCAACACCATTCTTACCTATCGGCCATTCAAGAAAATCGGGATAATCTACGACCCGACCGCGAGCAATTCCAAAATCAATGTCGGTGATTTGCGCGAAACGACTTTGAATGCCAAGATAGAATTAGTCGAGATGCCGGTGACTCTAGGGGCAGATGGCGAGCCAGATCCGAATTCTATCCCTGAATTGGTGGAGATGATTCGCTCCAAGGGCGCCGAAATGCTGTACATCGGCCCGGACTCATTCCTCGTGCGCCACAGCGATTCCTTGACCGAATCTGCAATTGCCGTCGGGCTCCCCACTTTTGCCGCTATCGAGCCGTTTTTGCAGAATTCCCGCGCCATGTTCGGGCTGGTGACGGACTATTACACCATGGGCCGATTGGCCGCATCGCAGGCGGAGCGGATTCTGGTGGACAAGCAGGACCCGATGAATTTACCAGTCGCAAGCCTTGCCCGCTACAAGTTGTGGATCAATATCGACGTGGCGCGCGAACTTGGGGCTTATCCGCCGATGAACATGATCTCCATCGCCGACTTCCAGACCAGTCCGCAATAGCCGCAGTCCGTACGAAAGGAGTAAAACGCCATGTTGTTGCGCACCCGAGTAAGCCTGTTCGTGATCCTGCTTTTTGTCGCGGCCTGCCTGGCCCTCGTGTTCATCGGGCTGAAGCGCGAGGATCTGGTGCATGCGCAGTATTCGGACGGGATCATCTCCGACCAATCCACCTTGTGGAAGAAGATCAACGACAATCTGGTCCAGCGCATGGAGGACAAGGCGTGGATCGTCACCGAGAACGAGGCTTTTCATAAAGCCATGGAGGACGGCGATCAGCAGCGCGTGCAGCAACTTGGCGCCGAGATCGCGGCGGAGATCGAAAACCAAGGCATCGCCGGCCGATTCGATGCGGTCTATGTCGATGGCTCGCTGGCTTACTCATCGGTGCCGTCGCTGTTCCAAAGTTCGATCATCGCCGAGGACGTGGCGCGCAGGGCGGTGCGTTTTCGCACCCGCATCCGCGGCATCGGCAACGACAAGCAGCGCAACATCGCCGTCGCCTTGGGATTGCCGTTGCGCGGATCCAGCGGCGCCATAGTCGGCATGGGAATCTACGCGACCGACATCAAGGAGGCGCTGGCCGAGTTGGAGCGGGTGACCAACGCCTCGCTGCTGATCGCCAATCGCCGCGGTCGCATGTTGGTCGGGCCGGACGATTCGCTGTGGCCGAGCCTCGATGATGCGATCGACCTGAACGTCGCCAACACGCTACAGACCGTCGACAGCGACGACCGCGTCTATTCTGTCCTGGTGCTGGAGCACGAGGCCGATCTTGGCAGTTTGGTCGGGCGCTTGGTCAGTGTGCGCGACATCACCGACTTGGCGCTGCAACAAAAGCGCGTCGGCCAAATCACTTTCGGCGTGGTGGTCGGGTTCCTGGCGTTGATCTTGATCGCGCTCAACTACTACATGTGGCGCGCTTTCTCGCCGCTGACTGAGGGCGTCGGCGTGCTCAACGCGCTGTCGCGTGGCGACCTCGACGCGTACATCGAGCACACTGGATCGCGCGATGAGATTGGCCGCATCATTTCCGCGGTCGATGTGTTCCGCACCAACTTGATCGCGGTCGATCGCATCCGTCGCTCGCGCCGACGCCAGCACAATCGCCAAGAGCGATTCATCCGCCGCGAAATGACGCAACTCGCCGACACGCTCGACCCGGATGAGCGCGAGGCGGTGCTGGGCGAACTCGGCTTGCTGGAGCAGGAGATCGCCGAGTGGGCGAGCCAGGACAATCAAGTTGTGGAGGTCGCAGACCTCGATGCCGAGGAGGATGGCGGTGCTCCCGGCGCGAGCAGCGAGTTGGATAGTCTAGCGATGGTCGCGGTCGCATTCCAGCGGATGTCCAACCGCGTGCAGGATCAGAATCAACGCTTGCGCGACGCGCTCGCGGCCAAGGAAGCCTACATCGCGCTGCAGAAAGAGCTGGACATCGCATCGCGCGTGCAAGTGTCCTTCCTGCCGCCGCCGATGCCGCCGACCGAGGCGTTCGACATCACTGGCTTCATGCGCCCGGCGAAGGAGATCGGTGGCGATTTCTACGACTTTTTCCGCCTCGACGATCATCGCTTCGGCATGGTCATCGCCGACGTGTCCGGCAAAGGCGTGGCGGCGGCGCTGTTCATGGCAATGTCGCGCACCTTGATCCGCGCTACCGCGGTGCAGACCGAATCGCCCGGCGAAGTGCTGGCCGAGGTCAACAATCTGCTCGACCAGAACAACAATGAGCAGTTGTTCGTCACCGTCTTCTACGGCGTGCTGGACGAGCGCACCGGGCGCTTCACCTACGCCAACGGCGGCCACAATCCGCCGCTGCTGTCCGACAGCCAAGGCGTCCGCCCGCTGGCGTTGACCGGCGGCATGTTGCTGGCGATGTTCCCCAGCGACGGATACGACGAGGACTATGTCGATCTCGAGCCCGGCGCGCGGCTGATTCTGCTGACCGATGGCGTGACCGAGGCATGCAATCCTGAGTCCGAGGAGTTCGGCGATGAGCGCCTGGCCGAAGTCGTCACCGCCTTGTCGGTGGAGCAGGGCCCGGCCGACGCCATCGGCGCGATCATCGACGCGGTCGATGCCTTCGTCAACGAAGAGCCGCAGTTCGACGACATCACCTGCGTCGTGATGCAGTTCAAGGAGACGTCGGAAAGCGCGGGTCCCGCCGCTTGAGCAGCGCATACGCGCGAGCCTCGCGCCAGCGGACGAATTTCTGATAGCGCCGAGGCGTAAGACTATGACCACGCCCAATCTAGTCTTGACTGCGCGTAACGACTTATCAGAAGTCGTCCGCATCGCCGAGGCCATCGAAGCGCATGGCCAAAAGCATGGCTGGTCGGAGCAATGGATGTTCAATCTCAACCTGGTGCTCGACGAGTTGATCACCAACATCATCAACTACGCCTACGATGACGACCAGCCGCATGAGATTCGCGTCACCCTGGTCGAGCGCAAAGAATCGTTGGTGGCAGTGCTCGAGGATGACGGCATCGCGTTCGACCCGTTCGAGAATGTGGAGGAGCCGGATTTCTCGATGGACTTGGACGACCGCCCAGTCGGCGGCCTCGGCGTGCATCTGACAAGATCATTGATGGACGAAGTCGCCTACGAACGACGCGGTAACCACAACTGCGTCACGCTGACTCAACGAACGACGGGAAACCCGTCTTCGCCCGAGCACGCGTGATGACTCCCTTTTCCCTGGCGCGCCCCGGCAACGCCGTCGAACTGTCCGCGGTGCGGCGCGCCGACACCGCGTTGCGCGATGCGTATGCCGCGCGCGGCGGCGCGCTGAAATGCATCGATTGGAGCGGCTACGACGCTCTGGTCGAGGCGTTGCAGGATGCACTGCAGTTCAACCACGGCGGGAGATTATCGTTTCGTAGCTTCGACTACGAGCACCCGGTGCGCCTGCAGCATCCCGAACTCGGCGTCGGCAAGCCGTATTCGGTTCGGCTCGCTTATTCCGATCCCGGTGGCGACGGCGAGCCGGTGATCGCGATCGGCGGCATCACCAATGTCGTGCAGCGTTTCGACTTCCTGACGCTGGATTCGGCGCCGGCGCTGCGCGTCATCGGGTTGGAGCTCGCCGGGCGCGGACGCAGCGGCTGGCTGGCCGAACTGAGCGACTACCACCTTGATGCGTATATCGAACAACTCGAGCAATTCATCGATTATCTCGGGCGCGAATCCTGCACCTTGCTCGGCTCCTCGCTGGGCGGGTCCATCGCGATTTGCTTCGCCGCGCGGCATCCACAGCGGGTGCGCCGGATCATCCTCAACGACAGCGGCCCCTACATTCCGGTCGCGCGCCGCGTGCGGCGCGCCAAGGCGGTGGCGCGTCATTATGTATTCCGCAGCCCGGCCGAGATGTTCCGTCGCACCGGCGCTGCCACAAAGCATTCCGGCTCGGCACGACCTACGCGCATTGCTCGCCTACCGCGCCGAAGCCGGCAAAAGCCTCGACTTGTGGAGCGAGTGGGCAGAAGTGAAATGTCCGGTGCTGTTGATTCACGGCATGTTGAGCGATGCCACGTCGGACGAGACCATCGCCAAGATGCGCGGCCACGATGGGCTGTCGGTGATCCATGTGCCCGAGGCCGGGCATACGCCGACCTTGAGCGACGGCGCGTTGATTAAGGAAGTGACGGAGTGGGTGCGAGATGACCAGCCGTTTGATCGAGACCGAGTGCACCGGACCACCGACTGGCCGAAAAGAATTCTATATCCGCATGAATGACCAGCGTAGCCCAGCGGTTGAGCCTTTCGGCTTTTTCTTCCTGCGCCATGGCGAGACCACCGCCAACTCCGAGGGTGTTTGCTCGGGGGGCGAGTGCGATGTCCAGCTGACCGCGCACGGCCGCGAGCAGGCGGATGTGGCGGCGCAGGCGTTGTCGTTCGCTAACCCGCCGCCTGGATTGATCGTGTGCGGCGATTTGGGGCGCACGCGCGAGACCGCCGCGATCATTCAAGCGCGGCTGGGCGTGGAGGTTCAGTCTCGCGCGAAGTTGAACGAGCGCTTGCTCGGTGATTGGAATGGCCGGAAATCCACCGAGGTCTATCCTTTGCTGGCCGCCGGGAAGTCCCCTCCGGGAGGCGAGTCCGGCGACGATTTTCGGGCGCGGGTGCTGGCGGCGTTCAGCGACCTTGCACCGCTTTATGCACGATGGCCGACGATTGTGTCGAGCCGCGGAATCGCGCGGGTGCTGATGGAGCACGGCCGTTGCACCAGCGCTGGTAGCCTGCCGAATGGCGTGATTCTGCGCGTCGTGGTGGCGCAGCCGGAATCGTTCGAGATCGCCCGGGTCGAGCGCGTGGACGGGCTACCGCTGGCGCCGGCCGGTTGCGAGCGCACGGACGGCGTTAAGGAAGGCTAACGAGCGAAGTTGCGCGGATTGCCCGGATGGGGAAGCCGGGTGCGCAGTGGTTGGTTGGAGCGGGGGCAATCCGAGGCCGCACCGCCGTGTGGTTGCGGTTGGCGGTGGGTCGGCGCGGTCGTTCGGGCGGAGCGTGTCCGCCGGGGGCGGCTCGGCCGGCGGCGCGGGTGCAGGGGTTAGGAGGCGCTTTTGCCGATCGAGGTCAGCGCTGTTTCTCGCGAATCGTAGATGGCGATGATTTTGTCGAAGCCGCTGATCTCGAAGACCCCTTTGATCGTGGCCTTGAGCGAGCACAGCATGAACTTCGCGTCGCGCTTCTGCAGCGCCTTGGCGGTCAGCAAGATGGCGCGCAGCCCGGCGCTGCTGATGTAGGTGAGGTTGCTCAAGTCCATGACCACGGTGTCGTCCTGATCGGTGATCGCCTCCGTGAGCGCGTTGTGAAACTCATGCGCGTTGTTGCCGTCTATGCGGCCGCCCGGCAGGACGAACAGCGCCTCGTTTTCTCGTTCAATATTGATGTTCACAGGTATCCCCCATAAGGTTTCGGTTGTTCCGGCCGGGCCGCTCGCGCAGATCGAAATCTACGCCGACGGCTTGCGCCAGGACGGGTTTTTGCTCAGTTGCCACGAAGTTCGTCGATGTCGTCTTGGTCGGGCATCAGCATGAACTCCGGATAGGATTCGATGCCGAGTTCGGCGGTGTCTTGCCCGAGCTCCTCGACTACCGGGGTGACCCGCGCGCCGAGCATCTTGTTCAGGATGATCCACGCCGCGCCGGAAAACACAAAGACGAACACGCCGATCGCGATTATACCAGTCAGTTGCACGATAAAATTGCCGCCGCCGGCGATGCACACCGCCAGCGTTCCCCAGATGCCGGCGAACAGGTGCGCCGGAATCGCGCTGACCACGTCGTCCACCTTGACGACCTCCAGGAACTTGATGCCGAACACGCAGATCGCGCCGCCGACGGCGCCGATCAGCACCGCCCAGTAGTGATCGACTAGGTCGGGCCCGGCGGTGATCGAGACTAGGCCGGCGATCGCGCCGTTCAGCACCGCGAGCAGATCGACCCGGCCGAGGATCGGGCGCGAGACGAAGATCGCCGCGAGCACGCCGCCGGCGGCGCCGAGGTTGGTGTTGACCAGCACATTGCTCATCGCCACCGCGTCGGACGCGCCGCCAAGCGCGAGTTGCGAGCCGCAGTTGAAGCCGAACCAGCCGAACCACAGGATGAACACGCCCAAGGTCACCGCCGGAATGTTCGACGGCGGGGTGGACTTGATGCTGTCGTCCTGGCGGAACTTGCCGAGCCGCGGGCCGACCACCAGCGCGCCGGCGAGCGCCGCCCAGCCGCCGGTGGAGTGGACGATGGTGGAGCCGGCGAAGTCTTGGAAGCCCATTTCGGAGAGCCATCCGCCGCCCCAAGTCCAGGCGCCGACCACCGGATAGATGACGGTGGTCAGCACGATGGTGAAGACCAAAAACGAGTACAACTTGACCCGCTCGGCGAGGGCGCCGGAGACGATCGAGGCGGTGGTGGCGACGAACACCATCTGGAACAGCCAGTCCGACATGGTGGAGTAGCCGCTGTCGATCACCGCCGCGGCGGCGGTCTCGTCGCCGTCGAGCAGCGCGATCTCGTCGGCGGAGGATTGGTAGAACAAGTCGAGCGAGCCGATCCAGCCGTTCACGTCCACATACATCAGGTTGTAGCCGACCAAGTAGTAGGTGATGCCGGCGATCGAATACAGCCCGATGTTCTTCATGCAGATCACCGAGGCGTTCTTGGTGCGCACCGAGCCAGCCTCGAGCATGGTGAAGCCGGCGCACATCCACATCACCAGCGCGCCCCAAATTAAGAACGAGAAGGTGTTGAGGACGAACTCGGTCTCCGCCGCCACCGCTGCGAGCGCGCTCGGCGCGAACAGCGCGCTGGTGAGCAACGCGGTCGCGAGCAACGCGGTTATGAACAGCGTGCGACCGCGATCGGAGCCAGCCGCGCCGCGCCGCTTGTCGCCGCCGTTGCCGACGATTGCGATGTGTCGAAGCGGGCGTTCGTCCGCCAGTGTTGCTGTGCGTGTCAGGATTTGCATTCAGGTCTCCGCAGACGCGCCGCCGGCGCGAAGTTAATACCAGATCGCTTGCATGATGCGCGGTATGTAAGTCGCCGCGACGGGCACGACCGCGCCATCTCCCGCAACAAAACTGGGGGCGAGTATAGCACCGATTGGTGTCGCGGGCAATCGCCGAGCCGCGCCGGATTGCGCCTTTTCCGCCACCCGCGCGGGCTTGCCGACGGCGCCGCTCACATCGCCCCGAGCACGCTGCCGCCGTCCACGCACAGCACGCTGCCGTTGATGTAGCCGCTGGCGGGACCGGCCAGCAGCAGCGTCGCGCCGTCCAACTCCGCCAAGTCGCCGGCGCGCTGCGGCAGCAGACCGGCGATGTAATCGCGCCCGCGCGCGCTGGCGAGGAAGTCGCGGTTGATCTCGGTGGCGAAATACCCCGGCGCCAGCGCGTTGACGCGCACGCCGTCGCGCGCCAGTTCCAACGCCATGTTTTTGGTGAGTTGAATCACGCCCGCCTTCGCCGCGCTGTAGTTCGCCTGCCGACGCTGCGCCGCCAAACCGAGGATCGAGGCGACATTGATGATCGAGCCGCCGCCGTCCTGCGCCACCATCCGCCGCGCCGCCGCCTGCCCGACCCGCCACACCGCGCTCAAGTCGGTGTCCAGCACGCGCCGCCAAGCCGACTCGTCCATCTCCAAGAAGCCTTGCGAGGCGGCGATTCCGGCGTTGTTCAGCAGCACGTCAATGCGCCCGAAGCGCGCGTCGATCCGCGCGAACGCCGCCTCGACGCTGTCGCGATCGTTCACATCCATCGCCACCGCCCACGCCCGCGCGCCGATCTGCGCCGCTTGCTGCTCGAGCTTGTCCACGCGCCGCGCCGCCAACGCCACCGCGCACCCGGCGCGCGCCAACGTCCACGCCAAATGCGCGCCAATTCCCGACGACGCGCCAGTGACCACGGC
>JBPCXC010000327.1:0-1440 GCA_051008875.1 bacterium | reverse complement strand
GCTGAAGCAGTTCATGCAGATGCAGAAGATGATGAAGAAGATGAAAGGCAAAGGCGCGATGAACCAAGCGATGACGCGGATGATCGGCGGCGGGTTTTAGGGTTGCCGCCGATGGCGAAGCGCAAGCACAAAACGCAGCGGCGAACCACCGCGCGCGGCGATGCGTTCGACTGGCGCGCGGCGTTGTTTCCGCTCGATGCGTCGCCGACGACGACGCCAACACCAACATGGCGATGGCTTCCGGCGTGGTTGCTCGCCGCGTTCGCGTTGCGCGCGGTCGTCGCGCTCGGCGGCGACTTCGTGCTGCATCCCGACGAGATCATGCAGTATCTCGAGCCGGCGCACCGCGCGGTGTTCGGCAGCGGCGTGATCTATTGGGAGTATCAATACGGCGCGCGCAGTTGGCTCGTGCCGGGCTTGGTCGCGGCGGTGCTGTGGTCGCTCGACGCGCTCGGGCTCGGCCAGCCGTGGATCTACGTCTATGCGGTGAAACTCGTGTTCTGCCTGATCTCGCTGCTGGTGCCGTGGGGCTGCTATCAGTTCGCGCGCCGCACCTTAAGCGAGCGCGGCGCGCGGATGGCGCTCGCGCTGACTTGCCTGTGGCCATACCTCGTCGTGTTCGCGCACAAGCCGTTCGCCGAGTTCGTCGCCACCTCGCTGCTATTCGGCGCGCTCGGCTTGGCGAGTCTGCCGTGGTCGCGCAAACCATCCGGCGCGCTCGCCGTCGGCGCGTGCCTGGCGTTGCTGGCGGCGGTGCGCATGCAGTACCTGCCGACCGCGTTCTTGATTTGGCTCGCGCGCAGCGCCGTCGCCGAGCGAAAATGGATCGCCGTTTCCATCGCCGGCGGCGTCGGCGTGCTGTTGCTGGTCGGACTGCTCGAGACCTTCACCTGGGGCGTCCCGTTCCAATCCTATTACGCCAACCTCGTCGCCAACATCGCCGCCGACGCGCATCGCGACGCGCCGGCGTTCCATTTCTATTTGTCGCGCCTGCTGTTCGCCACCGCCGGCGGGTTGCTGATCGCGCTGTACGCGTTCATCCGCCAGCCGCGCCGGCACCTGCTGCTGCTCGCCTTGGTCGCGGTCACGCTGGCGCTGCACATGCACCAGACGCATCAGGAACTGCGCTTCGTTTTCGCCGTGCTGCCGATGCTTTTGATCGTCGTCGGCGAGCAGTTGTCGTCGTGGTCGTCGTCGTGGTCGCAGCGTTCGCCGCGCTGGTCGGTCGCGCTCAACATCAAGACCGTCAGCGCATGCGCCGGCGCATTCCTCGCGCTAATCGCCAGCAACGCGATCGACGATCGGTGGCTGCATGTCGCCGCCTCCCACGAGCGCGGCGAAGTGCGCTACTGGTTCGGCCAAAGCAACCTGTTCGATGTCTATCTGCAACTCGCCCGACGCGACGACGTCGCCGGCGTGGTGCACCTCGGCGACCCGTAC
>JBPCXC010000326.1:0-11744 GCA_051008875.1 bacterium | reverse complement strand
TAGTTCGCCTGCCCCGGATTGCCGCTCGCCGCGACCACCGAGGCGATGTTGACGATGCGTCCGCGCCGCGCGCGCGTCATGCCGCGCAAGGCTGCCTTGCACAGCCGATACGCCGACTTCAGGTTGGCGTCGAGCACCGCGTCCCACTCTTCGTGCTTCATCCGCAGCAGCAGGTTGTCGCGGGTGATGCCGGCGTTGTTGACCAGCACCGACGGCGCGCCGAAGTCGTCGCCGACCGACTTCATCAGCGCGGCGACGGCGTCGTCGTCGGTGACGTCGAGCACCATTCCGGCGCCTTCGATTCCCGCCGCCTTTAAGTAGGCGTCGATTCGCGCCGCGCCGTCATCGGTGGTGGCGGTGCCGACCACGGTCGCGCCGTGCTCGCCGAGCGTCACCGCAATCGCCTTGCCGATGCCGCGCGTGGCGCCGGTCACCAGGCAGAGGTTGCCGTCCATGCGGCTGATGTCGGGCGGCTGCGCCATCGTTCGCGCGCTACATCCGCAGCAGCGCCGAGCCCCAGGTGAAGCCGCCGCCGAATCCCTCCAGCAGCACATGCTGTCCGGCGCGGACGCGACCGTCGCGCACCGCCGCGTCGAGCGCCAGCGGCACCGACGCCGCCGAGGTGTTGCCGTGGCGATCGACCGTGACCACCACCTTATCGCGCGGAATCCGCGATCTCGCGCCGACCGCGTTGATGATGCGGATGTTGGCTTGATGCGGGATCAGCCAGTCGATGTCGTCGCGCTCCATGCCGTTGGCGGCGAGCGTCTCGTCAATGATGTCGCTCATCGCGGTCACCGCCCAGCGGAACACTTCGGCGCCTTCCATCGTGGTGTACGCCGCGCCGGCTTGCACCTTGCTGAAGTTGCGCGACACGCCGACCGGCACGCACAGCAAGTCCTTGTATCGCCCGTCGCTGTGCAGGTGCGTGGACAGCACGCCGGGCTGACGATCAGCGCGCAGCACCACCGCGCCGGCGCCGTCGCCGAACAGCACGCAGGTGCGACGGTCGCTCCAGTCGATGATGCGCGAGAAGGTCTCGGCGCCGATCACCAGCGCGCAGCGCGAGTCGCCGGCGCGGATGAACTTGTCGGCGACGCCGAGCGCGAACAGGAAGCCGGCGCACACCGCCTGCACGTCGAACGCCGGATGCCCCTCGACGCCGAGGCGCTGCTGCAGCAGGCAGGCGGTGCTCGGGAACACTTGGTCGGCGGTGGTGGTGGCGACGATGATCAAGTCGATCTCGCCGACCTCGACGCCGGCGGCTTCGATCGCCCGGCGCGCGGCGTGCTCGGCGAGGTCAACGGTGAACTCGTCGTCGGCGGCGATGCGTCGTTCGCGGATGCCGGTGCGCGACTGGATCCATTCGTCGTCGGTGTCGATCATCGCCTCGAGTTCGCGGTTGGTCAGGACTCGCTCGGGCAAGTAGCCGCCGGTGCCGACGATGCGCGAGAATACTTCGGGCGACTGCGGCGACACGTTGGACGACTGCGATGCGGACGATTGCGGCGGCGGACTCATGCGTCAAGGGTAGCCGAATCCGGCGGTGGTGTCAGCGCGCTTTCGATCTGCCGCACCAATCCTTTGCGCACTTCTTGGATGCCGACTTCGATCGCGCAGCGGAAGCCGAGCGCGTCGGCGCCGCCGTGCGACTTGACCACGCTGCCGCGCAGCCCGAGCAGACTCGCGCCGTTGTATCGGCGATGGTCGAGCCGCGCCTTGATCGCGTCGAGAACTGGTTTGGAGGCGAGCGCGGCGGCGCGGGTGGCGAGGTTGCGCGCGAACTGCTCGCGTATCGTGCTGGTGATCATCTGCGCCGCGCCTTCGGTCGCCTTCAGCGCGACGTTGCCGACGAAGCCGTCGCACACCACCAAGTCGGTGTCGCCGGCGTAGATGCCGTCGGCTTCGATGTAGCCGACATAGTTGATCGCGGCGCGCTTGAACAACGCCGCCGCCGCCTTGATGGTGTCGTTGCCTTTTACGTCCTCGACGCCGATGTTCAACAACGCGACGCTCGGCTCAAGGATGCCGTCCAAGCAGTTGATCAGCACCGAGCCCATCAAGCCGAACTGCAGCAGGATGCGCGGCGGGCTGTCCACATTCGCGCCCAAGTCGAGCACGTAGGTCTTGCGCCCGCCCATGCGCGGCAGCGCGGCGCAGATCGCCGGGCGGTCGATGCCGGGAATGGTCTTCAGCACGAAGCGCGCGGTCGCCAGCAGCGCGCCGGTGTTGCCGGAACTGATGCACGCGTCGGCGCGTCCGTCGTGCACCAGATTGATGGCGACGCGCATCGACGAGTCCTTCTTCTTGCGCAACGCGGCGGCGGCGGATTCGTCCATCGCCACGACCTCGCTGGCGGCGACGACCGACAAGCGCGAGGACATTTGCGCCGGCAAGCGCGAGGACAACTTCGCCGACCGCCGCGTCGCCGACCGTCGCGCGCGCGCGGTGCCGTTGCCGGTGCTAAGTGAAGACGCGGACGCATCGTCCAGCGCGCGTTCGATGCGCGGCGCGTCGCCGACCAGGATCAACGCGACCTCGTCGTGGCGCGCGAGAACCTGAAGCGCCGCCGGCACCGTCGCCGCCAACCCGCGATCGCCGCTCATGGCGTCGATGGATAGCGTGATCATCCGCTCATGCAACCGAAGTTGCGTTGTCCGTGTTCGGCGCGTTGCTCGCGTTCAACGTGTTCGCCGTTCGCCGCGTTCAACATATTCGCCGTCCGTCGCGTTCACCGCGTTGTTCGCATTCGCCGTGTTGTCCCGGCTGCCGACCGGCTCGCCGGCGAAGCGCGCCGCGGCGACCGGCGATTGCGGCGGCGGTCAGTCTTCGCGCTTGCGATGGACTCGCTTCTTGCCGCGGTAATAGCCGTCGGCGGTGAGATGATGGCGGCGATGCAACTCGCCGGTGACGGCGTCGATCGACAAAGTCGCGCCCTTCAACGCGTCGTGGGAGCGGCGCATGTCCCGCCGGGATGGGGTCTTGCGGCTTTTCTGTACGGCCATGATTGCCTCGCTGCGGATGGTTCGGGGAGCGCGATGCTCCGACGCCGTGGCAGTGAATCGCGTCGCCGCGAACGCGCCAAGGCTTGAAAACCGGAGAGTATAGCCGTCCGCGCGCGCGCCGTCAAATCGGTTTTTCCGTATCGCCGATTTCCTCTTCCCTTTTCCGTCTTCGCGTCGCGCCGCGCGCTATTGCGTCTTTTCCGCGCGGCGGGATTTGGCGAAGTCGGTCGAGCCCATTTTGGCGACGTAAATGCCGAGCAGGACGACGCCGATGCCGATGATTTCGAACCGCGACAAGGTCTCGGAGAAAATTGCGAACGCGTAGCACGCCGCGATCACCGGCTGCATCAGCACCGCGACCGAGGCGAAGTTGATCGGCAGCCGATCGAAACTGACCGCGAGCAAACCTTGTCCGCCGATTTGCGAAAACGCGGCGAGACCAACCAGCACGGCGACGCCCGCCATCGTCTGCGGCAACAACACTTGCTCCCAGATGAGCGACGCCGCGAGCAGAATCGCGAGCGACGACCAGCCGCCCCAGAACAGAATGTCGCCGGCGTTGTAGCGCGCCCGCAACTTGCCGACGGTGATCAAGTACAAGCCATAGAAAACCGCGGTCGCGATCGCCAGGAAGTCGCCGAGGAAGTTGTCGCGCGATGGATTGATCTTGCCCGACATCAACACCACGACGCCGGCGGTGGCGACGACCAAGCCGAGCAAGAACAAAGACGACGGACGATTGCCGAACAGCAGCCACGACACCGGCACGACCACGAACGGCACCAAGTTGGCGAGCAAGTTGGCGTTGGCGACGGTGGTGTGGTGGAACGAGATGTGCCACAAGATCAAGTCGAACGCCAAGAACGCGCCGGAGCAAATCATCAACGCGAAGTCGCCGCGCGGCACATTCCAAACGCCGGCGCGCGGTCGCGGCGAAGCCGATGCGCGCGCCCAGATGAACGCCAGCGGCATCGCCAACAAGATGCGATAGAACGCGGTGGCGATCGGCTGCACTTCACTGAGTTTGACGAAAATCCCGCCGGTCGCCAAACACGCGACACCGAGCACGAGAATGCCGAATGCCTTCTTATTCACTTGCGCGGCGGGTGTCGGTCGCATACATCGGAGTTTCAAGCGTCGGCATATCGTTCCGGCGCATCGTGCCGGTCGGTGGTTTCGAGTCCAAGCGAGCGCGGCATTCTGCCATAAGGTTCGCGAAAAAGGCGCGCGCGGGTGTTAACATCGGCGCGCGATGCCAGTACAATCCGCGCGCTTGATTCCGACCCGTTCAGACACCCCGAATCCGCCGATGGACTTCCCCCAGACCGACGACCTGCGCATCGTCAGCATCGATCATGTGATCAATCCGGACACGCTGATCGCGCAACTGCCGCTGACCGCCGAGGCGGCCGAGAACACCGCCGCGACGCGCGAGCAGATTCACCGCATCCTGAGCGGCGGCGACGATCGTCTGCTGGTCATCGCGGGTCCGTGTTCGATCCACGACACCGAAGCGGCGATCGAGTACGCGCGGCGGTTGGCGCCGATGATCGCGGCGCATCGCGATGACCTGCTGATCGTGATGCGGGTGTATTTCGAGAAGCCGCGCACCACGGTCGGCTGGAAGGGGCTGATCAACGATCCCGACTTGGACAACACCTTCGACATCAACAAGGGACTCGCGATGGCGCGGCAGTTGCTGCTCGACTTGAACAATCTCGGCGTCGCCGCCGGCACCGAGTATCTCGACATCATCACGCCGCAGTATGTCGCCGACCTGATCGCCTGGGGCGCGATCGGCGCGCGCACCACCGAGAGCCAGGTGCATCGCGAGTTGTCGTCGGGGCTGTCGTGCCCGGTGGGGATGAAGAACGGCACCAACGGCAATCTCGACATCGCCGTGGACGGCATCCGCGCCGCCAGCCGGCCGCATCACTTCCTGTCGCTGACCAAGTCGGGTCATTCGGCGATCTACACCACCGCCGGCAATCCCGACTGCCACATCATCCTGCGCGGCGGGCGCACGCCGAACTACGATGCGGTCAGCGTCGACGAGGCGAGCGAGAAACTGCAGGCCGCCGGGTTGCCGGCGCGGGTGATGATCGACTTCAGCCACGCCAACAGCAAGAAGGTGGCGGAGAATCAGCCGAGCGTGTGCGCGCACGTCGCCTCGCAGATCGCGCGCGGCGACCGGCGCATCATCGGCGCGATGATCGAAAGCCATCTGGTCGCCGGACGGCAGGACGTGGTCGCCGGCGAGCAGTTGGTGCACGGGCAGAGCATCACCGACGCGTGCATCGACATCGACACCACCGCCGACATGCTCGCCGAACTCGCGGCGGCGACGCGCGAACGACGCGCGAGCGATGCGGATCAATGTTGAAAAGCAAAAGAGATTCCCGCTCAACAGACTGCGGGAATGACGGAATGGGGGGCTGCGGGAATGACGGTGGGGGGATGGTTGCGGAAAAAAACACTCGGAGCGTTTTTTTCACGAGCGCACCTGCCGGAATGACGGCGAATGATTAAGCCGCACGGTTCGTCGCGACTGAATCCGCTGCACGTCGCCGACGCCGACGAGAATGCGGAGCTGGCGCGGCGGGCGCGCTCGATGCGTTCGCTGCTGATGAGTTCATCCGGCGCGGCTTGCGCGGTGATGCTCGGCGCCGGCTACTTCAATCCGTTGCGCGGCTTCATGGGCAAGGCCGACGCGCTTGGCATCGCCGCCGACATGCGCATGCGCGACGGCTTGTTCTGGCCGACGCCGGTGCTGTGCCTGGTCGAGTCCGCCGAACGACTCGGCCGCGGCGACACCATCGCATTGCGCGACCCGAACATGGACGGCGAGCCGCCGCTGGCGGTGATGGAGGTGGACGCGGTCGAGTCGTTCGGCGACGACGAGATGGCGCGCATCACCGAGCAAGTGTACGGCACCGCCGACGCCGCGCATCCGGGCGTCGCCGAGTTCATGGCGCAGGGGCGCGTCGCTGTCTCGGGCGCGATCAAGGTGCTGCATTTCAGTTACTTCGCGACCGAGTTCGCCGACACCTTCCGCACCGCGACGCAGATCCGCGCGCAGATCGAAGCCAACGGTTGGGGCAAGACCGTGGCGTTCCAGACGCGCAACCCGATGCATCGCGCGCACGAGGAGTTGTGCCGCATCGCGATGCAGCGCATCGGCGCCGACGGCTGCGTGATCCACATGCTGCTCGGCAAACTCAAGGCCGGCGACATTCCGGCGCGGGTGCGCGACGCCGCGATCCGCAAGATGGCGGAGATCTATTTCCCGCGCAACAGCGTGATGATCACCGGCTACGGCTTCGACATGCTGTACGCCGGCCCGCGCGAGGCGGTGCTGCACGCGCTGTTCCGCCAGAACATGGGCGCCACCCACTTCATCATCGGCCGCGACCACGCCGGCGTCGGCGACTACTACGGCGCGTTCGACGCGCAGACCATATTCGACACGCAAGTGCCGCCCGGCGCGCTCGCGATCGAGATCTTCCGCGCCGACCACACCGCGTACTCGAAGAAAATCAATAAGGTGGTGATGATGCGCGAGGCGCCGGATCACGCGGCGGAGGATTTCGTGCTGCTGTCGGGCACCAAGGTGCGCGAGATGCTCGCCAACGGCGTCGCCCCGCCGCCGGAGTTCTCGCGCCCGGAGGTGGCGCGGATCCTGATGGATTATTATCGCGACTTGAAGCCGTCGCCAGCGCAGTCATAATTAACACGACGCAACGCAACGCAACTTCGCAATCCACTTCGCCCGATGCCCGCAATCAAACGCGCCCGCCTGCTGATCCTCGGCTCCGGTCCGGCTGGCTATGCCGCCGCGGTGTATGCCGCGCGCGCCAATCTCAAGCCGGTGTTGATCGAAGGCATCGAGCCGGGCGGCCAACTCACCACCACCACCGACGTTGACAACTGGCCCGGCGACGCCGACGGCGTGCAAGGACCGGAGTTGATGGCGCGCATGAAGCGCCACGCCGAGCGCTTCGACACCGAAGTCATCGCCGATCACATCGCCGCGGTGGACTTGTCGCGCCGTCCGTTCGCGTTGCGCGGCGAGCACGAATACGCCTGCGACGCGCTGATCATCGCCACCGGCGCGTCGGCGAAATATCTCGGCCTGCCATCGGAGGACGCGTTCAAAGGCAAGGGCGTCTCGGCGTGCGCGACCTGCGACGGATTCTTCCACCGCGGACGCGAAGTCGCGGTCATCGGCGGCGGCAACACCGCGGTCGAGGAGGCGTTGTACTTGTCCGACATCGCCCGCGGCGTGACCTTGGTGCATCGCCGCGATTCATTGCGCGCCGAAGCGATACTGCAAGACCGCCTGCTCGCGCGCGACGCCGCGCGCGGCGGCAACGTGCGCATCGAATGGAACAGCGTGCTCGATGAAGTGCTCGGCGATGACACCGGCGTCACTGGCATGCGCATCGCCGACGCGAACGGCGGCGGCAACGCGCGCGACTTCGAGTTGAGCGGCGTGTTCATCGCCATCGGCCACACTCCGAACACCGGCTTGTTCAACGGCCAGTTAGAAATGCGCGGCGAATACTTGATCACCCGTGGCGGCACCGCCGGCGACGCCACCCAGACCAGCATCGCCGGCGTGTTCGCCTGCGGCGATGTGATGGACCACGTCTATCGCCAAGCGGTCACCTCCGCCGGCACCGGCTGCATGGCCGCGCTCGACGCCGACCGCTATCTGAAGGCATCGCCCGCCGCAGGCTGAGCATGGCCGGGCGCAAGCACGACCTCGATCAGGACGAGATCGACTTGTTCCGCCAAGCGATGACCGGCGTCACGCGGCGGGAATACGGTGACGGTGACGGCGAGCGCGGCGACGAAGAGCGAGGTGACGCCGCGACCAAGACGACAACCAAGATCACACCCAAGACGACGCGCAAGATGACGCGCGGAAGCAATCGATCGAACGCGAGTACGAAGTCGGGCGTGATGATCGATCAAACCGACGGCGATACGCTGGCGTTCTGCCGCGGCGGCATTCAACGCACCACGTTCAAACGCCTCAAGCGCGGCAGCCCGGCGCACGCCGCAATCCTCGACCTGCACGGCCACACCACCAACGAAGCCAGCCGCATGCTCCCCGAATTCCTCGCCGCCGCCCGCGCCAACGACGCGCAAACCGCGCTGATCATCCACGGCAAAGGCCTACGCAGCGGCGAAGCCGGCGCCGTGCTGAAGCAATACACCGCCAACTGGCTGAAACAAAACCCGACGATCAAAGCATTCTGCTCGGCGCAACCGTCGGATGGCGGAACCGGGGCGGTTTATGTGTTGTTGTGAAAGTAATTGACGCGTCAAATACAACATGGAATAATTCGCACCAGACACGATAATGCCCTCCTGGATTTCGCGCCGGCCTGCATTGGCGCGCCCCGGAGGTTTTTTTATTTAACGATGCGCTCGTTCACATAGGTCAAGGCTTGCTTCACGCGCGCGACGATGTGATCGACAACTTGATTTTTGTCCATGTCCGGCTTCAGGATGATGCCGAGTTCATTTCCGTATGCGTTGCTCGGATCGAAAAATTTCAATGCATCATTCACTTTCTCAGATTCTGCAAAAGGATTTTCCCCATCGCCTCTTACCTCTAGCCATATTGGTGCATGGATGTTTCGCTCAAACCATTCTTTGCTTAAAAAGGACAAATTGCATCCAAAGTCGTAGCCGCGAAAGTAAAAACCGTATCCGTATTTTGAAGGTGTCGTCTTGAGTCCTGTAAAATCCGCATGCTCCCATTCTCGGAGAATCAGATTGCACGCATCAATCACGTCCGCCAGTTGCGTCGGCAATCTGCCGTTCATCGGATCGAGGTCGGACGCACTTAACGGCGGCATCCCTTCCACGTCCATTTTTTGGCAGAGCGCGCGCAATTGCGCGAGATCGCTGGCCAAGCCGGCATCGTGGGTTTTTGTGTTCGATCGTTCCACGGCACTCAGGAAATCGTTCCACGAATAAATCAGAATCCTCTTCCAATCTTCATCGCCAACCCTTTTCCTCAACTCCAACTCAAGGGACTGCGCCCTTCTTCCCGGGCAAAGAAACAACAGTCGTCCGCCATCATCCAATTCCCGCAGGTAGTCGATCGGCTGGTTTTCCGTCAGGTTCGCCCAGAATTTTCCCTCGATGATGACTTTCGTTCCGCCATCGGCGTCTTTGCCGGTTATATCCGGGCGACCGCCGGAGCGCGTCGCTTCTTCGGTTTTGTAATAGACCGGCACGGCGTCCATCTGCAAAACGCCTTTCAGCGCGCCGTACGCCGCCGTGTATTCGTTCAACAAATAACAAACGCTGCTGTTGGCGACGTTCTCATACTGCGTAATGAAACTGCCCGCAATATGCGCCAGCAATGATTTCTGCATGATTCTCTCCAAAGTGGTTGATTTCATAAAAAGACACACTGCCCTATCAGCAGTGCCCAGCCAAGCGCTCTAACAAAACCCGATCGCCTGTTTCACTCCCTCCTTCAACTCGCACTCCCCATCCAACGCCGCAATCCATTCTTCGCTGTTGGCAATGGGACGAAGCGCGCTCTGTCGCGCAACCGTGGCGAAATCGCCGGGGGTCAAGTTGGTCAGCCGTGCGAGGCGCGGCTTCAACTTCGCGTCGGGCGCGGGGAGATCGAGTTCGGCGCAGTGCCGCGTCAAAAGCGCCCAAGCCTGCTCGGCGCGCAGGAAGTCAAACTTGATCTTGAAGTCGAAGCGACGCAGCGCGGCTTGGTCAAGGTTGTCCATCAAGTTGGTGGTGGCGATGAACACGCCGGCGAATGACTCGATCTGGGTCAGCATCTCGTTCACTTGGGTGACTTCCCAACTGCGCACGGCGCTGCGGCGGTCGCGCAGGAAACTATCCATTTCATCGATCACCAACACCGCGTTTTCGCATTCGGCTTGCTTGAACGCCTCGGCGATGTTCTGCTCGCTGCCGCCGACATAGTTGGACAGCAAGTCCGATGCCCGCTTGACCACCAACGACGCCTCCATCCGCATTGCGACCCAGCGCGCGAATGCGGTCTTGCCGGTGCCGGGCGCGCCGTAGAGGCACAGCCGCCCGCGCTTGACGCAGACCAATGCATCGGCGATCGGCGCCGGTTCCAAGTCGGCGTTGATGAACGCCGGGTCGTAGATCTGCGACAGGCGATTCGGATCGTGGCGCCGGATCGGACGGTGGCGCTGCACTTCGAGAACGTTGTTGATCAGCGTTTCGAACGCGGGCTCGATTTCCGACTCGTTCAAGTCGCGGCGAATCAACCCGACCACTTCGCTGGCGCGTGTCACGACCGCCGGGGAGAGCGACGCGGACTCGGCGATGCGGCTGATCATGCGCGCGCCGACCGAGTCGCCGCAGGCGTTTCGCATGATGCGCTCGCGCACCGATTTCGGCGGCGTCGGCAACTCCATCACCATGTCAAATCGCCGCGCATACGCCGGATCGATGCCGCGCACCGAGTTGGAGGTCCAAATCGTCGGCAGCGCATTCCCTTCGAGCATGCAGTTTATGCCGCCTTTGCTCGCGCCTTTGCCTTTGCCGCTTTTGTACTCGGCAACCGCAGTGACAAAGTCCGCGTCGTCCGCGCCGAACACATCCTCGGCTTCGTCGAACAAAATCAACGCGCGCTTGCGCGCAAAGAAATACTGCGCGGCGCCATATACGCGCCGGCGTTGAAATCGATACATGGAGTCGCCGCCATCGCCGACGCTGGCGACTTCGAACAACTCGCGCCTGACCGTCGTCGCCAGCGCGCGTGCGAGTTCGGTCTTGCCAGTGCCGGGCGGGCCGTACAGCAGAATGTTCGCGCCGCGTCGCCGGCTGGTGCAGGCGCGCTTCAGATACACTCGCAAAACCTTTAACTGCGCTTTGATGTGCGGATAATCTTTGAGCGAAAGTTGCGGCGACTTGCCGAGCATAACCATGTTCTCCAGCAACCCTTCCGGCTGCAAGTCATGCAGCATGATGCGCTCATCCAGCGCGTTGAGAAGGTCAAAGTTTGAGTTCAAATCGCAATTGATGCCGGGGTCCGGGCGCAGCAGTCCGGATCGATGCAGCACGCTGGTTTTCGCGAACGCGGCTTGCACGCGCCGGCTCGGCAGCCCCAGCGTTTTCGACAGCACCTTGAACGCCGTGTTGAGATTCATCTTGCCCAGCCATAAGACTGCTTCCTCGAGCGGAGTGAAGCACTGCATTGATACCATGAACTCCAGCACGCAGCGCTCGGCTTGGTTCAAGTTGACCAGTTTGCCGATGCGCTGCATGTTGCGGCGAAAGACCGCGGGCAAGACGGCGCGGCGCGCTTTTTGCTCAACCTCGCGGTGGAGTTGAAGCAGCTGCGAGTACATCCGATCGATGTCGATTGCGCCGTGCAAGTCCATTTTCGCGCCCAACCCGACCGCGTCATAGACGCGCCGATGATCATCATCGAGTTCAAACGCGTCCCGACCATGGTATCCTCGTTTCGTGGTCGCCTCATGGAATCCATTCAGCGACACGAGGATGCGCAGCATCCACACCCGCACCTGCAACGGCGCCAGTTGATTCGCCGCGCTGGATTTTGAATCTCGCCGACTGATTCTGCGCAACTGCGCGCCATGGTTTTGCTGCTTCATTTCGCTTCTCCGCTGTGATCGGAGCAGCGTTATCGCACGCGCGTACGACAAAGTGCGTCGCACTCAAATCATTCGCAAACTCGCGGTCTTGCGCGGCTAGCGC
>JBPCXC010000325.1:0-5843 GCA_051008875.1 bacterium | reverse complement strand
CGAGCGCAGGCGCGTTCACCGGCAGCACCCGCACCGCCATGCCGACCTCGATCGCGTCGGCGTCCGATTTCGACACCAGCGCCACCGCCTCGAGCGCGTCGCCGCCGCCGACGCGGATCTGCCCGACCACCGAGTCCGCCGCCACCGGCTGGCCGGCGACCATGCGATGGCGCATCAGCGTGCCATCGTTCGGGCTGACGATGAAGGCGTGCTCGAAGCCGTCGTCGGTCGCGTCCGACTGCACCCGCGCGAGCCGCTGCCCACGCTCGACCGAGTCGCCCGCGTCCGCCAGCGTCTCGGCGATGTTGCCGGCGACGCGCGCGACCACCGCATGGCGCTGCCCCGGCTGCACCAGCACCGCGTCGGCGGACAGGCGCACATCGACTTGGCCGAGGAATCCCCAGCCGAGCAGCGCCAAGGTCACCACGCCGAGCCCGGCGAGCAGCATCCATTCATGCGGCGCGGTGACCTGCAGCCGCGCATCGAGCGGCTCCTGGCGCCCATGCCATGCCATCGCGCGCTCGCGGAAAATCTTGCTGACTATCACACCCACCCCCGTCGCGCCGATCGCGGCGAAACGATCAACATTGCTTCGAACCAACACGGCTCGATCAAACAAAGTCCGATCGAACACAGCCAACCAACTTTCGGGGCGAGCGCCTGACAAGCCCGCTCGCCAGATCCAGCATCGCGCCCCGCCGCCGTCGCGGACGAATGCGGCGCGCGCATCCATGCGGCGATATTAACCCATTTTCCACGGCGCGGGACGGCAATATCGCGCTTGCCGACGACCACGAAGACGACCACCACGGTGCGCGCGCGAATCAAGCGGCGCCAAGCGACGGCGGCGGGCGGTGGTGTACAATCCGCCGCACCGTCGCCCGAACGATGGTCGCCCGAACGATAGCCGCTTGACCGATATGCCCGCGCCCGCCGAATCGCCCGTTGAGTTCACCCCCGCCGAGATCGCCGCGATCCGCGAAATGCTGGTGCAGCGCTATCGCAAGGAGGTCGAGATTCATCTCGCCGACAGCGACTTGATGCTCGACGCAAACGACGGCGACGATGACGGCGACGGCGACGGCGACGGCGAGCGCGGCGCGATCACCGCGGCGACGGTGTATTGGCACGAGCGCGACGCCAACTTCGTGGTGTTCAAGATCGCGCCGTCGCGCTACCGCGCGCAGTTCTTCTACACCCCGCACGAGCAGTTCGGCGCCGGCATCGAGGAATACGACGATCTCGATCAATGCGTCGCCGCCACGCTGCAGGCGCAGTCCGACCACGAGCGCGAGCGCGCCGGGCTGGAGCGCTGAGCGCGACGCCGAAGATGACTCGCGGCCGCAACATCCTGTACGCGCAGTCCGGCGGCGTGACCGCGGTGATCAACGCCAGCGCCGCCGGCGTGATCGAGACCGCGCGCCGCCACCGCGACCGCATCGGCAAGGTCTATGCCGGGCGCAACGGCATCATCGGCGCGCTCAACGAAGACTTGATCGACACCTCGCGCGAGAGCGACGCCGCGATCGCCAAACTGCGCCACACCCCGGCCGGCGCGTTCGGCTCGTGCCGCCACAAACTGCCGCCGATCGAGCGCGACCGACGCCAATACGAGCGGCTGATCGAAGTCTTCGCGGCGCATGACATCGGCTATTTCCTGTACAACGGCGGCGGCGACTCCGCCGACACCTGCCTCAAGATCGCGCGCGCCTCGCGCGAGATGGGCTACCCGATCGGCGCGATCCACATCCCCAAGACGGTCGACAACGACCTCGCCGCGACCGACAACTGCCCGGGCTTCGGCTCGGTGGCGAAGTACATCGCGGTCTCGACCCGCGAAGCGAGCCTCGACGTCGCTTCGATGGCGAAGACCTCGACCAAGGTGTTCGTGCTCGAAGTGATGGGACGCCACGCCGGTTGGATCGCCGCCGCCAGCGCGATGGCGTCGAGCGAGCACAACCCGCTGCCGATCATCGTGCTGCTGCCGGAGATCGCGTTCGATCGCGAACGATTCTGCGCGCACCTCGCGCGGCTGGTGCGCCGGCACGGCTACGCCTCGGTGGTGGTGTCCGAAGGCGTGCGCGACGCGCGCGGCGCGTTCCTCGCCGAGCAAGGACTGGTGGACGCCTTCGGGCACGCCCAACTCGGCGGCGTCGCGCCGGTCATCGCCGGCATCGTCAAGCGCGAGTTGAACTACAAATACCACTTCGCCATAGCCGACTACCTGCAACGCTCGGCGCGCCACATCGCCGCGCGCGTGGATGTCGAGCAGGCGTACGCGGTCGGGCGCGCCGCGGTGGAGTTCGCGCTCGCCGGAAAGAACGCGGTCATGCCGGCGATCAAACGCCTGAGCGATTCCCCATACCGCTGGAAAATCACCGCCGCGCGCCTCGACCGAATCGCCAACATCGAAAAGAAAATGCCGCGCGGCTTCATCACCGCCAACGGCTTCGGCATCACCGCCAAATGCCGCACCTACTTAGCCCCGCTGATGCGCGGCGAGGACTACCCGCCATACAAAAACGGCTTGCCGGACTACGCGCGACTGAAGAACATCGCGCTCAAAAAGAAAACCAAAACCGAGTTCACCCCATGACCCTAACCAAAGCCCGCGAACTGCTGCAAGTGCAAGCCAACTTCGGCGGCCCCTACAACCGCCACTCGGCAAAACTAATCCTAACGGAAGTAGAACGCGAACACGGGCGGGCGGCGGTGGACGACTTGATTACGGAGTTGAAGTTGAACGAGGTGTTTGATTTCGAGGTCGGGAAGGAATTGTGAGTAATATTAAAAAATTAAGAATCCAGTGACTCAATTCCTCTCCTATATACAACTTGCTGAAAAATATCTGGTGCTCTCAGATTCATTTCTTCATGGGTTATATGCTCTGGCCAGCGCAGCATATCATTTAACTTACACTCTAGCTCGGTAACAACCATTAATAACTTATTCGATATTTTCAAGGTATCCTTAAACTCTCTACTAAATCTTATAAATAGCAAGGAAGAATAAACCATACCATATTGCTGATAATAACCAGCAAAATTTTTGGTGGAAAACTGAAATTGCTCTGCGTTTCCCCCCCAGCCCATACGAAACAACATTCGCGGACTAAAATGAACTGTTTCAGAAGATAAAGCATATAAATATTGATAGAAGTGCTGAAGACCTAAACATTTAGCCATATCACTTACTCTTGGCATCGAATTTCCTTTCCAAAATTCTGTTCTCTCACCAATTTCTTTTATTTTTTCCTTACATTCGGCTATCACAGCATCGCTGCCAGCAGATGGATTAAGAATTATTTGATCTTTTTTTTCTTTTTTAAAGAAATTACACTGCTTATCAAGAGATTCTTGGAGTTTCAACTTCATAAAGGTCGACACAAAGGCATTTCTATCTTCCTGGTTCATCTTTTGTAAAAAAGCAAGAACAATAAAATCCTCGCAAACTCCCCTCAAAGAACCCAGCATAAAATAAGCATCGGAACTGTCCTCAGCATTAATAAAAACTCGTGTCAGTCCATACGATTTTACTAATGCAGCAGATAATACTAGTTCGAAAGTGTTTTCACTAAGTTCTACCGAACCTATTCGCTCAATCTCTGGCTTAATTTTATTGATGAGCTTTTTAATCAAAGGAATCTCCCATCTGCAAATGAGATGAAACAAACCGTAGTTCATACGTGCTTGACTGACAACACATGTACTCCACTTCCCAGTAGCAGCGAATCCCCAAACTCACGATCGCAATCCGTTGATCAGGATGTTCATTGACGCCACGTCGAACTGGTTTTCGGGAAATTCTCGACAGATTCCTTCTCGTTATTCCTCGCTTGCTCGGCACGCATCTCAGCCGCGCGTCGGATGATGGCCTGTTGATCTTTGATGGCAGCATCAATCACTTTCTTGAAAACACGCTGATGCTCTTCGTCAGAGCCTTCGCGCATAAACTTGGCGAGTTTGTTTTCTGTTTTTTCTACTGCTGGATTTTTCTTAAACGGAAACATTTTGCAATCTCTTAATAGACGCACGCCAGCGACCAGCCCATTCTAAGCGGCGATGCGGTGCTGCTTCACACGGCTTGTGGTTTTGTAAGCGGGAATACGGTACTTCTTCTCGCCGCGTGCGATTTTATATTTTCGGCTGATTTCATCCGGACCGGCTTTTTTCAACTTCAAATTGCCAATCGCAAACATTCGAATCAACGTATCCATCGCCCCGCCTACTTTAACATCTTCGGATTCCCAACGGGCGATGGTCAGTCGCGTGCGATGCAAGAGTTCGCCAAGCTCAGCTTGCGTCAACCCCATTTCCGATCGCAAAAACCGGATTTCCGGGCCAGTCAGTGCGCTGTCCGACATCACGATTCCCTCCGCGATTAACTTATGCAGACGGTTGATCGCGGGTATGATGAAGATATCGGCACCGGTATCGTCTTTCACGCGACGACACTCGATCCAAACATCCGGCAAGCCACATTCGGTGTAGTGATGCTTAACTTTCTCGTTCATCGCAAATCCTTCCACATAGCAGTGATGATTTTTATTGCCGAGCGCTTCAAGTCAGGAATAACGACCAGGCAAATTGTGCGACTACCCGAGTTCGGGGTTTTGCCGCATATTTTGTAGATATAAAAACCTTTTCTGCTTGACTCTTTAGGGACATCATCAACGAAGCCGTTCTTAAGGATGTGCAATACATCTGAAATGATGATGCCTCTTTCCTCAATACGCTCTTCTGCATGACGCTTATATGCCAACTCAAATTGATCATCTTTCGCATACCGATGAATGCGCCTTTCGGCGTCCCGGGCCGACCACATCTGGTCAGGCCCGGCTATGTATCAAAATGATACATGGATACCGCGTCGGGCGCAACCGCCCGAATCCCGCGGAAATACGCCATTTCACCAACAACGACGCAGGTGCCGGCGCAGCCACCCTACCCCCCCAGCAACGGCGCGATCACCAAACTCACGATCGCCATCACGTTGATCAGGATGTTCATCGACGGTCCCGAGGTGTCCTTGAACGGGTCGCCGACGGTGTCGCCGACTACGGCGGCGGCGTGGGCTGCGGAGCCTTTGCCGCCGAGGTTGCCTTTTTCGATGTATTTCTTGGCGTTGTCCCAGGCGCCGCCGGCGTTGGCCATGGTCAGCGCCATCAGCACGCAGCCGAGCAGCGCGCCAGCGAGCATGCCGCCCAAGGCGGTGGCGCCGAGCGCGAAGCCGACCACCACCGGCGCGGCGACCGCGATCACGCCGGGGGCGATCATGCGCTTGAGCGCGGCTTGGGTGGCGATGTCGATGCAACGGTCGGAGTCCGGCTCGGCGGTGCCTTCCATCAGCCCCGGGGTCTCGCGGAATTGGCGGCGGATTTCGTGGATCATGTCGAACGCGGCGGCGCCGACCGCGCGCATGGTGATGCTCGACACCAGGAACGGGAAGATGCCGCCTAGAAATAAGCCGGCGAGCACTTTCGGATCGTTGATGCGCAGCGCGAAGTCGGGGTTGAGTTGCGACACCGTCTCGATGTACGCAGTAATGAGGGCGAGGGCTGCCAGTGCCGCCGCGCCGATGGCAAAGCCCTTGCCGATTGCGGCAGTGGTGTTGCCCACCTCGTCCAGGGAATCGGTAATGCGACGAGTGTCCTCACCCATGGCTGCCATTTCGGCGATGCCGCCTGCGTTGTCGGCCACCGGTCCGTAGGCGTCGATGGCCATCGTGATACCCACCGTCGCGAGCATGCCGACGGCGGCGATGCCGACGCCGTACAAGCCGGTCAACGCGCTGGCGACGAGGATGATCGCGCTGATGATCAGCAGCGGCGCGACCACCGACTC
>JBPCXC010000324.1:0-3960 GCA_051008875.1 bacterium | reverse complement strand
GGTTGTGGAAGTTGCGCAGCCGCGCGCGCACCGAGGGTGGCCCGGTGCGAAAGCGCGCCGAGGGAAGAGCAAGCAACGCGAAAGCACCGGTTGAGTCCCCCCCCCCCCCCCCCAGCACGAGAATCTGCCCCAAGTGCAGCGCCTTGTAATACACGCCCTTGCGATGCAACTCGGCTAGATAGCCGGGCAGTCGCGCCAGCGCGCGTTGCGCCTCGGCGTCGCCGGCGAGTTCGCGGATGCTCGCGCCGGGCAAGCGCGGATACACCGCCAGATGCAAGTCCAACTCGCGGCACTTCGCGACCCGCTCGACCGCGACCGACTTCACTCCAAGCGCCGCAAGACGCGCCGCGTTGCGCTCGAACCGGCGCGCATACGGCACGATCCGATTGGATGTGAAAACGCCCTTCTGGCGGAAGATCTTAATCACCTTGCCGTCGGCGGTGAAATGCACGCGCGGAATACGCGCGCGCTCCAAGCGGCCGACGCTTTCAATCAATCGCTCAAACGCAACGCGCGACAAATTTTCCATTCGGCTTATTCGACAACAAGGGAAGCGGGCGAAGCGCGCAAGCATAGCAGACGCCGCGCGCTGTGATACCATCGCGCGACCCGCAGTCTTGGCGAAACACCGAAGTGAAGTTTGCGTTTGCGCTGTTCACCTATTTTCCGTATGGCGGCCTGACCCGCGACCTGCTCGCCATCGCGCAAGCATGCCGTCGGCGCGGGCATCGAGTGCGCGTGTATGCGCGCGAATGCCGCGGCGAGGTTGATGCGCAAATCGATCTGCAATTGCTGCCGGCGAAAGCGCGCACCAATCACGGCCGCGACCGCGCGTTCGCGGCGCAACTTACAAGTGCGACCGCGGCGTTCGCGCCCGACTTGGCTGTAGGCTTCAACAAGATGCCGCATCTCGATGCATACTACGCGGCGGACGGATGCTTCGCGCACAAGAGTCGCGCGCGCGGTCTATTGTATCGGATGACGCCGCGCTGCTGGCATTTCCTCGCCTTCGAGCGCGCCGTGTTCGCGCCGCAGTCCGCGACCGAAGTGCTGATGATCTCGCCGGTTCAATCTCGCGTGTATCGCGACTTCTATCGCACGCCGCGCGAACGCATGCATCAACTCGCGCCGGGCATCGCGCGCGACCGCATCGCCGGCGACGACGCGCCCGACCGGCGCGCGCGATTCCGGCGGCAATGGAATCTGCGCGCCGACGACAAGTTGCTGCTCGCGCTCGGCTCCGGCTTTCGCACCAAAGGATTGGAGCGCACGATCGCAGCGTTGGCGTCGTTGCCGACGGCGTTGCGCGCGCGCGCGCGACTGTTCGTGGTCGGCGACGATCGCGCCGCGCCGTTCGAGCGCATCGCGCGACGGCTCGGCGTGCGCGCCCAAGTGGACTTCGTCGGCGGGCGCGACGATGTGCCGGAGTTCCTGCTCGGCGCCGACTTGCTGCTGCATCCGGCGCACCGAGAGAACACCGGCACGGCGCTGCTCGAGGCGATCGTCGCCGGGCTGCCGACGGTCGCCACCGACGTCTGCGGCTACGCGCACTATGTACGCGACGCGGCGATGGGCGAAGTGCTGGCGTCGCCGTTCGCGCAGTCGGCGTTGAACGATGCCGTCGCCCGTCTGCTCGAATCCGAGCGCGACGCATGGCGCATTCGTGGCCGCGACTTCGCGCAACACGCCGACATCTACGACCTGCCATCGCATGCCTGCGACCGCCTCGAAGCCATCGCGCGCGCGATCGGTCGAACGCGATGCGCATGACCTTGCACCTCGAAAAGGTAGTCGCCGACGCATGGCGCGGCGATGATCCGTTCGCGCGCGCGCGGCAGCAGCAAGGCGAGATTTTCCGCGCCAAAGAGGGACGGCGCACGGTGCGCTTTCGCATCGGCGCGCGGCATTATTTCCTGAAGTTGCACCAAGGCGTCGGCTGGGGCGAGATCGTCAAGAACCTGCTGCAGTTGCGCCTGCCGGTAATCAGCGCGCGCAACGAATGGCGCGCGATCGAGCGGCTGCATCAACTCGGCGTCGGCACCATGACCGCGGTCGCATATGGCCGCCGCGGCTGCAATCCGGCGAAGCAAACCTCCTTCTTGATCACCGACGAGTTGACCGGCACGACCAGCCTCGAAGCGTTGTGCGCGAACTGGGCGCGACGACCACCCGACTTCCGCCTGAAGCGCGCGCTGATCGAACAAGTCGCCGCCATCGCGCGCACCTTGCACCGCAACGGCGTCAACCACCGCGACTTCTATCTATGCCACCTCCTCGCCGACGTCTCGATCGGTGCCGACAACCTGACGCCCGAACGCCTGCGCTTGTATGTGGTCGATCTGCACCGCGCGCAAACGCGACGCCGAACGCCGACGCGATGGATCGTCAAAGACCTCGGCGCGCTGTATTTCTCGGCGCTCGGCATCGGCCTGACTTCGCGCGATGTGCTGCGCTTCATGCGCGCCTACCGCGGCGCGACCACACGCCGAACGCTGGCCGAAGGCGCGTTGTGGCGACGCGTGGCGCAACGCGCGAAACGGATTCATCGGCGCGATTTCGGACGCGACGCGATGTTGCCATTGGCGTGAAGTTGGTGTTGGTGGTGGTGTTGGTGTTGGTGGTGGTGTTGGTGTGAGCAAGTCGTGCGATTCTCGCTCGCATCGAAAGCAAGCAGACCTTCGGTCTGCCTCACTCGCTTTCGCGAGTGTGGATTCCCGCTTAAAAGACTGCGGGAATGACGGCGGGGGATGGTTTTTGCGGGAACGACGGCGGGGAGAGATCGTTGCGGGAAAAAAACGCCGGGAACGTTTTTTCGCGAGCGTAAGCGAGCCCGAAGGGCGCGTATCAGGATGATACGCGCAAAGACGGCGAGCATAACGAACCCGCAGAACGCGCCCACTTCCAACATTGCGCGAACGCAGCGAGCCACTTCCCGCCGTCATTCCGGCTTGGACGCCGGAATCCAGTCGTCCACGGATGGCGATCTTCAATCTGGCGCGTGGTGCGAACAAACCGCGCGCTTCACTCTACGCTGTTCACCCCACATCCCGACTCAAACACCCCAACGAACGCTTCCATCTGCTCCGGTTGATCACGCCAGTTCTTCAAAAACCGGCGGCGATCCTTGCGCGCGAATTCATCCATGTCCGCTAGCGTCGGCGCCTCCTTCATCGAATCGAGATCGAGCAGCGCGATGCCGCGTTCGGTCACCAATAGGTTGGACGCCTTGAAGTCGCCGTGGCAGATGCGCGCTAGGCGCATGCCCTCGAACAACTCGGCGAAGCGCGCGCGCTCCGCCGCGCTCGGGCAGGCGGTTGCGTATTTGTGCGCTGCCGACGGCGAGTCGTCGAACGCGCAAAGGTAATACCCGCGAAAGCGCAGCGGTCCCCAGCGCTCCTCCATCGCCGCGATCGGCGCCGGCGTGATGAGGCCGCACAGGTGCAGCAGATGCGCGTTGCGCCAGTTGCGGCGGCAGCGCGGCGTGCGCAGGCAATGGCGTAGCCAATGCAATGGATTGCGGATGTTGTTGCGCTTGATCACCACCGCGCGTCCGCCGAGTCGCGCGCGCACCACGGTGGCGCTGTGGCCGTCCTTCAGCAACGCGCCGCGCGCCATCCACGCGTCGGGGTTTTGGATGAAGTCGGCGAGGTCGTCGCTGTCGAAGTCGCGCTTCCACACCGCCGCGCGGCGCCAGTCGCGGCGCGCGCAGAACGCGCTCGACGAGCGGAAGCACTTGCGCAAAAAACGCGCCTTGCGCCGCCGCCACGCGCGTGCGATGGCACGCTCCAAGCGCGCGTCGGCGACCGCCTCGGGATAGTTCGCGGCGAGCGAGTCGAGCGGCAACTTGCGCTGCGCCGGCGCGAACTGGGCAAGCAGTTGCGCGAGGTTGTCGCATTGCCATTGTTGCCACGATTGCCGCGGTTGCCGCCGAAAGATGCCGCGCGCATCGCGTCGGCGCTG
>JBPCXC010000323.1:0-1916 GCA_051008875.1 bacterium | reverse complement strand
CTGATCTGCAACGACCCGAACAACGCCCGCGCCACCGCCGATGCGTTGATGCGCGAGTCGTCGGATGAGTCGACGGATGAGTCGTCGCGCGCATCGTCGCGACTGGAATCCATGCGCGCCAAGCCGAACGCGCAAGTCGATGACGACGAGTTGGCGCGCGCGGTGGCGACGATGGATGCGACGCTGACTTAATCACCACCGCCGTCATTCCCGCAGTCTTTAAGCGGGAAAAAATCGCCCGGAGCGATTTTTCGCGAGCGTAGCGAGCCCGCAGGGCGAGTATCAGGGACGATACGAGCAATCCATCGCTCGCGGCAGCGAGTGAGGCAAGCCGAAGGCTTGCTTGCTTTGGATGCGAGCGGGAATCGCGCGACTAGATTCCCCGCATCCCCGCCCCCCCGCCGCAATGACAGCGAGATATGCTATCCTCCCCCCGACGCCACCGCGCGCTGTTATCATCGACCCGCCACACCAACCTGAGACCCGTCCCAGGCTCGCTGCAGCCTTAACCACCCCCCCCCCCCCCCCGCTAAAAACAGTCGCCCGGCGCGGGCGGGGGTTTGACGTGCGTGCTTTCGCGCGCGCGTATCTCGTCGCCGCGCTTGCGCCGTTGTTCGCGCTTGCGCTTGCGTTGCCGGGGGTTGCCTTGGCGCAGGACGCGACGCTGACCGCGCTCTCGATCACCGCCGGCGACGGCACCGCGCTGACGTTTCGCCCGACGTTTGATCCGACGGTGACTCGCTACGACGTGGCGATGCCGCCGACGCAGACCTTCTACAACGTGGCGATGACGCGCGCCGACACCAGCGCGACGGTGAGTTCGAGATGGAACAACGGCGGTACCACCAGCACCACTCCGACCGGTTTCACCAGCACCAATATCCCGACTGTCAACGCCGGCGATACGATCACGATCACCGTCACCTCGGGCTCCACCTCGATGTCTTACATCGCGGTGGTGTGGCACGCCAACGCGCCGACCTTGCCGACCGGCGCGAGCGTCGCCGCCGGCGACGACAGCATCGCCGTCGCTTGGACTGTGTCGGAAGCCCGGGGCGAGCGCCTGTTCGCCAGCGCCTTCGAGGTTTGCCACCACCAGGGCGCGACCTTTGATGCGGCGATGTGCGACGACGACGACATCCAAACCGTCCCCGGCGGCCGAAACGCGCTCGACCTCGACCTCACCGGCTTGATCGCCGGCGTGACCTATGCGGTCGCGGTGCGCGCGGTCCACGCCGCCTTCGAGCCCGGCGCGTGGGTGGATGCGGGAAGCGCCACGCCGACGCAAACGGAGGTTCCCGAGCCCGGCATGATGACCACCAGCGCGCCGACCAACGTGATGGCGGTCGCGGGCGACGGCGCAATCACCGTCAGTTGGAGCGCGCCGACCGAGCCGCGCGTGCCGACCGGCTATGACGTGTGCGTGTATGCGACCGGCGACAACGCGGTGGACTTGGACGGCAACTGCGTCGGCGGTCCGGTCACCGCAATCAGCGACGTCGCCACCACCACACATATCGCCAGCGGCTTGACCAACGACGACGAATACGCGGTCGCGGTGCGCGGCACGCACAACGACGGCGACAGCGACTGGGCGACGCCGTCGCCGGAGACGGCGACACCGACCGCGCCGGCGCTGAGTTCGGACTCGACGATCTCCACCTTCGACCTCTACACCGCCGCCACCGGCGGCAGCGCGCTCTCTACGGCATACGCCAACGCCAGCCGCACCTACAGCGTCGCGCTGGCGGCGGACGAGCCGAGCCTGTGGCTGGACTTCGACACCACCTTTGCCGCCGCGCGCGGCGCATTCACCCGCGCCAGCACCGAACATGCCGACACGCCGCTGGACAAAACCGAGCGCAACCAGTTCCTCAACTTCGCGCAAGGGATGAGCGAAGACATCACCATCACCG
>JBPCXC010000322.1:0-5183 GCA_051008875.1 bacterium | reverse complement strand
ATCCACATGCCCGCAGAATGCTTGCGCGCTTTGCGCGATGGCCGAGTTGACTATGTCGCGACGGTGGACGGCGTTTACCGAAAAATAGCAGCTGGCTCACGCGCCGAGGCGCCAGCGGTTCGATGAGCGTCATGCGCGCATTCGTGCTGACCGGGCATGGCGGGCTGGACAAACTCGAATACCGCGAGGACGTGCCGAAGCCGCGCGCCGGCGCCGGCGAGGTGTTGATCAAGGTCGCGGCGTGCGGCTTGAACAACACCGACATCAACACGCGCACCGCGTGGTATTCCAAAGGCGTGCGGCAAGGCACCACCGCGGCGGCGGCGGTTGATGGCTTCGCCGACGCTGGCGACGACGACGGCGGCTGGGGCGGGCGCATCGGCTTTCCGCGCATCCAGGGCGCGGATGTCTGCGGCGTCGCCGAGGCGTGCGGCGATGGCGTCGCGCCGGCGGTGCGCGCGCGGCTGATCGGACGGCGGGTGATGGTCGATCCGTGGCTGCGCGACGACGACGACCCCGGCAATCTCGATGCGGCGCGATTCTTCGGCTCGGAGGTGGACGGCGGCTTCGCCGAATACGCGGTCGCGCCGGCGCGCAATGTGTATCCGATCGACTCCGACTGCACCGACGCCGAACTCGCCACCTTCGGCTGCGCCTACACCACCGCCGCCAACTTGCTGCGCCGCAGTGCGCTGGCGGACGGCGAATGCGTGGTGGTGTCGGGCGCGTCCGGCGGCGTCGGCTCGGCGGCGATCCAGTTGGCGAAGTTGCGCGGCGCGCGAGTCATCGCGCTGTCCGGCGATGACAAGGCCGACGCCTTGCGCGAACTAGGCGCCGACCGCGTGCTCGCTCGCGACGGCGCGAACTTGCGCGAGGCGATCGCCGAACTCGCGCCTAATAACAACGGCGACAACAACGACTCGCGCAGGATTTTTTCCGATAGGCAAGGCGCGCAACGAGTGCGCGAGGGCGCGTATGAAAATACGCAACCGAGTAAGCGAGGCGGCGCAACGCCGCATAGCGGGAAAAAGACAAGCGAAGGCGGCGCCGATGTCGTGCTCGACGTGGTCGGCGGCGCGTTGTTCCCGCGGTTGATCGACTGCTTGCGCCGCGGCGGACGCTATGCCGCCAGCGGCGCGATCGCCGGCGCGATGGTGGCGTTGGACTTGCGCACTTTGTACTTGAACGACCTGCAGATCCTCGGCGCCACGGTGGTGCCGCCGGAGGTCTTCCCGCGCCTGCTGCGCGAGATCGAGGCGAAGCGGCTGCGCCCGCTGCTGGCGCGCGCGTTCCCGCTGCGCGAGTTGGCCGCGGCGCAGCGCATGTTCATCGACAAGAAGCACGTCGGCAACATCGTGGTGACGATGCGCGACGACGCGATCTAATCTATAATGCGCCGGGCGGGAATCGTCCGCCGTTTCCCGACCCGCCGACCCCATCCGTTGGCCGAACGATCATGAACATGCAGTCCGCCATCGAAGACAAACTGCGCGCGTTGCGCCCGAGCGTTGTGCGCGTCGAGAACGAAAGCCATCGACATAATGTGCCGCCGGGTTCGGAGTCGCATTTCAAGGTGACCGTGGTGTCGGCGCGCTTCGTCGGCGAGCGGTTGCTGGCGCGCCATCGCATGGTCAACGAACTGCTCGCGCGCGAGTTGGACTCGCTGCACGCGCTGGCGTTGCACACGCTGACTCCGGACGAATGGGATGCGCGCGATGCGGTCGCCGATTCCCCGCCGTGCCTCGGCGGCTCGGCGACCGAATCGAAATCGGCCGCGAGCGAATAAGCCGGCCTCGCGCATGACCGCCGCGCCGCGCGACGAGCGCGCCATCGCTCGCATCCGCCGGCGCATCGCCGACGAGCAGTGCATCATTCTCGACGGCGCGATCGCCACCGAACTGCAGCGTCGCGGCGCGCAGGGTTTTCATCTGAGCGACGATTCGCATTGGGGCTTCGATGCGTTGCTGAACGCGCCGTCGGCGGTGCGCGCGGTGCACAAGTCGTATCTCGACGCTGGTGCCGAGGTGCTGACCACCAACACTTATTCGGTGTTGGAGGCGCCGTCGTACGCCAGCGACTACGATATCCATCAGGCGCAGCCGGCGCATTGGATGGACATGGCGCGCGCCGCGATCGAACTGCCGCGCGAGGTGATCGCGCAGGTCGGCAAGGTCGGCGAGGCGGCGGTCGCGTTCAGCATCGGCGGCGACATCGAGACCGCCGCGCAGCGCGACACGATCGAGTTGCTGCTGCGATTGTTCGACGACCATCCGCCGGACTTGATCCTGTTCGAGACGCTATCGCTGATCGACGACAACCTGACGGTGCCGACGATCGAGATGCTGATCGCGCGCGGCTGGCCGGTGTGGGCGAGTTTCCGCCGTTGCCGGCGCGGCGTGTGCGGCATCCACGGCCAACTCTGGGGCGGTCCGGAGGGCGACCGCTTCGGCCGTTTGGCGCAACGTCTTGAAGCGGTCGGCGTCGAAGCGTTGCTGATCAACTGCCTGCCGATGGAGCGCGTCGGCGGCACGCTGGCGTGGCTCGCCGACTTCACCGACTTGCCGCTCGGCGTGTATCCGAATGTCGGGCGCTATGTCGAGTCCGGCTGGAAGTTCGACCCCGGCGTCGATGCCGAGGCGTTCGTTGAGCAAGCGCTGGCGTGGCGCGCCGAGGGCGCGCGCATCATCGGCGGGTGCTGCGGCGTCGGTCCGAAGAAGATCGCGCTGGCGAGCGAACGACTGGCGCATGCGCCGCGCGGCACCGGCGCTAACGTCACTATAAAGAGTCAGCGCAAACGCGCCGCGCTCAACGACGACGATGACGACGCCAACGCCGATGCGCCGGCGGAGTTGAGCGGCGGCTGGCGCGACGACGACGGTCGCTTGCTGTATCCGCTGCCGCTGCCGGCGATGGTGGTTGACCCCGGCGTGTTCGTGCCGACCCAGGGCAGTTACCTAATCTGGAAATACCTGTTCACGCACGCCGTCGGCGAACACCGGCGATGCCTCGACATCGGCTGCGGCGTCGGCATCCTGGCGATTCAACTCGCGTTGAACGGCGCGACCTCGGTCGCCGCGGTCGACATCCAGCAATCTGCGATCGACAACACCATGACCAACGCGTTCCGCAACGGCGTCGCCGAGCGCATCACCGGCATGGCCGAGGACTTGTATTCGTTCACGCCGGCGCAGCGATACGATCTCATCGTCGCCAGTTTGTATCAGATGCCGACCGACCCGCGCGGGCAATACAGCGGCCATCGCGACGTTGACTATTGGGGACGCAACCTGCTCGACCAGTTGATCGGCGAACTGCCGAACTACTTGGAGGACGACGGCGTCGCCTATGTGATGCAGATCTCGATGCTCGGCGCGCGCCGCACCGAAGCCTTGCTGCGCCGCAACGGCTACGCCGCGCGCGTGGTGGACTTCAACCTCTATCAGTTCAACCCGGTGTTCAACCAGCACCTCGATCAAATCAAGCGCGTCGAGGCGTTGTCGGATGCGTATCACTTCGCCTACGGCGCGGACGAGCATGTCATGGCGATGTATTTGCTGGAGGTCAAAAAAGCGGTATGACGCGCGCGCATACTCTATAATCGCGCGCACCGCCAAACGCTCGTCCGAAGATTCACCCGTACGTCGTATTCGTTCGCCGCACTCGTTCACCAATCTCTTGTCCGTCACGCTTGTTCACCAACCGCTCGCTCGCCGCATTCACCCGAAGTTCGCCCGCATGACCGCTCCCGTTTTCGCCAAGACCGCGCTCGCCGCGTCGGTGTTTGCATCGGCGCTCGCGTTTGCAGCGACGTTGGCGCCGATGGCGGCGTCGGCTGGCGAGACCACCGCGTTGCATCACGCGGCGATTGCCGACGACCACGCGCGCGCGGCGGAGTTGATCGCCGCTGGCGTCGCGCTCGATGCCACCGACGACGCCGGCAACACGCCGTTGCACTACGCCGTGCAACGGCGCGACGACACCCTCGCCGCGTTGCTGATCGCCAACGGCGCGGCGGTCAATCAGCCCAATCGCGCCGGCTGGATGCCGCTGCATTACGTCGTGCTGAACGACAACGCCGAGAACGCCGCGCGCTTGATCGCCGCCGGCGCGGAGGTCAACGCGGTGCGCGCCGGGCGCTGGACGCCGTTGCTCGGCGCGGCGTGGATGGACGCCGCGCGGGTCGCCGAATTGCTGCTGAACCACGGCGCATCTTGCTGCGCCGCCGACCCGCTCGGCAACACCGCGCTGCACTACGCCGCGCAGCGCAACCACGCCGCGACCGCCGAACTCCTGCTGCTGCACGGCGCCGACCGCGCCGCGCGCAACGCCGCCGGCGACACGCCGCTCGCCATCGCGCAACGCCGCGCGCATTCGAACTTCATCCGCGTGCTGCAATAACTCCGTCGCGCTCAGCGTGAGCGCGGCGCTTATCCATTCCCATCCAAACCGACATGTCAGACATCGAAATCGCGCAGAGCGCGCCGATCAAGCCGATCGCGGAAATCGCCGCCAAACTCGACATCCCCAACGACGCGCTGGCGCCGTTCGGGCACACCAAGGCGAAGGTCGCCTTGGACTTCATCGACTCGCTCGGCGCGCGCGACGACGGACGATTGATCTTGGTCACCGCGATCACGCCGACGCCGGCGGGGGAGGGCAAGACCACGACTTCGGTCGGGCTGACCGACGGCTTGAGCAAGATCGGCAAGAAGGCGATGGTGTGCCTGCGCGAGCCGTCGCTCGGGCCGTGCTTCGGGATGAAGGGCGGCGCCGCCGGCGGCGGCTACGCGCAGGTGATTCCGATGGAGGACATCAACTTGCATTTCACCGGCGACTTCCACGCCATCACCGCCGCGCATAGTCTGCTGTCGGCGCTGATCGACAATCATATCTATTGGGGCAACGAAGCCGGACTCGACACCCGCCGCGTCGCGTGGCGGCGAGTGGTGGACATGAACGACCGCGCGCTGCGGCACATCACCAGTTCGCTCGGCGGCGCCGCCAACGGTTATCCGCGCGAGGACGGCTTCGACATCACGGTCGCCTCGGAGGTGATGGCGATCTTCTGCCTCAGCGAGTCGCTCGAGGAGTTGAAAGACCGTTTGTCCAGGATCGTCGTGGCCTACTCGTACGATAAGGAGCCCATCACGGCGGCCCGGCTCAACGTCCACGGCGCCATGGCC
>JBPCXC010000321.1:0-4568 GCA_051008875.1 bacterium | reverse complement strand
GGACCCAACCAAAACCCCCCACTCCCCCCCCCCCCCCCCCCCCCCCCCCCCCCCCCCCCCCCCCCCCCCCCCCCCCCCCCCCCCCCCCCTCCCCCATTAACGTTGCGGTGGTCATGGGGATGGTCTCCGGTTGGTGATGGTGGATTGGTGTTAATGTCGGGCGGGGATTATAGCACATTTCGCTGGCATTCTGGTAAAAGCTCACTTGCCGTCATTTCGGCAGGGATGCGGGGAATCCAGTCGCCAGGGATGGCAATTTGGATGTTGGCGGGGTGGTGTGAGCAAGCCCGCGCGACTCCGTTCGCACCAAAAGCAAGCAAGCTTTCGGCTTGCCTCACTCGCTCGCGCGAGTGTGGATTCCCGCTTAACAGACTGCGGGAATGACGGCGGGGGGAGGGTTTTTGCGGGAAAAAAATGCCCGGAGCGTTTTTTCGCGAGCGGTAGCGAGCCCGAAGGGCGCGTATCAGGATGATACGCGCAAAGACGGCGGGGCGGGGCGGCGCGAACAAACCACGCGGCTCCCGCTTGCTTTACCGGCGGGATGGTTTGGCGCAATCCATCAACAAGAATCCTTAACGCAATGCACCATATAGTTCACCGCCACATCACCGCCGAGCGAATAGGTTTTGGCGAGGGGGTTGTAGTGCAGGCCGGTGATTTCGGCGAGGTTCAATTCGTGGCGTAGGCACCAGCGGTTGAGTTCGCTTGGGCGGATTAGTTTTTCGTATTGATGCGTGCCGCGCGGCAGCAGGCCGAGGACGTATTCGGCGCCGACGATGGCGAACAGGAAGGACTTGAGGTTGCGGTTGATGGTGGAGAAATAGACCGCGCCGCCGGGCTTGGCGAGCGTCGCGCAGGCGGCGACCACGCGCGCCGGGTCGGGCACGTGCTCGAGCAGCTCCATGCAGCAGACGATGTCCCATTGCGCCTTCCGTTCGTCGGCGAGTTGTTCGTCGGCGAGCGCTTCGGCGGTGATGCGCCGGTAGTTCACCGACGCGCCGCTCTCGAGCGCGTGCAACTTGGCGACTTCCAACGCCGCTTCGCCGACGTCGATGCCGGTCACGGCGGCGCCGCGCAGCGCCATCGCCTCGGCCAGAATCCCGCCGCCGCAGCCGACGTCCAACGCGGCCTTGCCGTCCAGCGGCGAGCGCGCGTCGATGAAGTTCAAGCGCAGCGGATTGATCTGATGCAGCGGCTTGAACTCGCTCTCCGCATCCCACCAGCGCGCCGCTAACGCGTCGAACTTGCCGACCTCTTCGGGATCGATGTTGTCGTCGGACTGCGTGTCGTTCGTGTTCATTGTTTCGCTCGAATCATCGCGCCGCCAACGCGTCGAACTTGCCGATTTCATCGGCATCGACGTTGTCGTCGGACTGCGTGTCGTTTGCGTTCATGGTTGCGTTTGAATCTTGCGCGCGAACTCGGTTGCGTTGCGCGTGATTTCATCTTCGTCGAGCGTGGTCAAACTGCGGCTCGAAAGCAACCGTCGGCCGGCGACCCAGACGTCGCTGACTTGATCGCGCGCGGCGCTATAGACGATTTGGCTGAGCGGGTGATAGACCGGCGCGCTCGATGCGCCGGACAGGTCGATTGCGATGCAGTCGGCTTGCTTGCCGGCGGCGAGCGAGCCGATGCGATGCGCAAGCCCGAGCGCCGCGGCGCCGCCGAGGGTCGCGGCGGCGAGCGCGTCGTGCGCGGCCAGCGCGGTCGGGTCTGCGCCGACGCCTTTGGCGAGCAGCGAGGCGGTCTGCATTTCGTTCAGCATGTCCAAGTCGTTGTTGCTCGACGCGCTGTCGGTGCCGATGGCGACGCATACGCCGCGCCGCTGCAGTTGCGCCACCGGGCACAAGCCGCTGGCGAGTTTGAGGTTGGACTGCGGGCAATGCGCGACCGCGACGCCGTGCTCGGCGACGCTGTCGATCTCGCCCGGCAGGAGTTGCGTCATGTGCACCGCGGTCAGGCGCGGGCCGATCAAGCCGAGTCGTCCGAGCCGCTCGAGCGGACGCACGCCATAACGATCGATCGACTCGTTGATCTCTTGCGCGGTCTCGTGCAGGTGGATGTGCACGCGGCAGTCCAACTCGTCCGACAGCATGCGGATCTTCTCCAGCGCGTCGTCGCCGACGGTGTATGGCGCGTGCGGCGCGAACGCGGTGGTGATCAACTTCGAGTGGCGCGTCTCGTCGCGCATCGCCAGCCCGTTGTGGATGTATTCGTCCGCGCTTTGCGCCCAGCGCGTCGGCTGGTCGATCACGATCATGCCGATGCAGGCGCGCATCCCGGCGCGTTCGACGCGCGCCGCGGTGGTCTCCGGCGACCAGTACATATCGTTGAAGCACGTGGTGCCGCCGCGGATCATCTCCGCCAGCGCCAAGTCGGTGCCGACCTCGACGAACTCAGCGTCCACCCACGCGCTCTCCGCTGGCCAGATGTGCTGCTGCAGCCATTCCATCAGCGGCAAGTCGTCGGCATAGCCGCGCAGCAGCGACATCGCCGCATGCGTGTGCGCGTTGACCAGCCCCGGCAGCAGCGCGTGGTCGGGCAGGGCGATCTCCTCGGCGGCGCGGTGACGCTCGCGCATCGTCGGCAACGGACCGAGATCGGCGATGCGGTCGTCGGCGATGACCAGCGCGTGGTCTTCCAACACCGACGCCGATTCATCCACCGGAATCAGCCAGCGCGGAATGAGGAGTTGGGTGATGGACTCGGTCATCGGACTGCGCTCGGCGCGACTCGAATCACGCGCATGACGCGGCGATGAATCGTTTCAACTCGCGCAGCACTTGATGCGGCGACTCGGCCATCAAGTTGTGGCCGCAGTCGGGCAGGAAGACGATCTCGGCGTTGTCGTTGCGCGCGGCGTGCGCTTGGGCGAGTTTCGCCGGCGCCATCTTGTCGCGGCGGCCGCAGACGAACAACGTCGGGCACGCCACCGCTTTGATCCCGCGCTCGCCGCCGTCGTATTCGTTGCAGGCGATCAAGTCGGCGAGGAGCGCGCCCGGGCGGCTGCTCTCCATCAAACTCATCTGCATCCCCGGCGACCAAAACCCCGGCACCGGCTCGCCGCCGATCTGCGACGCGTGACTCCACTGCGTCATCATCGCGTACGCGGCGGACGGATCGTTCGCGGCGGCGTCGAGCAACTGCGGCGTCACCGCCATCGGATAAGCGAAGCCGATCAAACTCAGCGACGCGAGTTTAAGTGACGACGACTCTTTCGCGCCGTCGCCACCGCCGTCCGCATCACCGAACCTCGCCGCCGCTTCCAGCGCAATCAACGCGCCCATGCTGTGCCCGACCAGATGAATCCGGCGCACGCGCAAGGTCGCGATTATCGCCCGCACCCAACGCCCGATCTGCGCGATGTCGCGCGCCGCTTCGCCGCCGCTGCGGCCGTGTCCGGGCAGGTCGAGCGCGAGCGCGTTGTAGCCGTGGTAGGCGAAGTATCGGCTTTGGTGGCTCCACACGCTGTGGTCCATCGCCGCGCCGTGGACGAAGACGATGGTGTCGCGCTCGGCGGCGATCTGGTGGTTGGCGGTGTAGGCGTAGAATCCACGCCGTTTTGCTTGATGAACATTCTTATAAAGTGTTCTTATTCGATTGATTTGGAATGTTATTTTTTCGCCGCCGCTTTCTTGGCGAGATGCAGTCCGCGCGACAGGTCTTCGAGCAGGTCGTCGACGTCCTCCAGTCCGATCGACAGCCGGATCGTGCCTTGATCGATGCCGGCGGCGCGCAGATCGTCGTCGCTCATGCGGTAATGCGTGGTGCTGGCGGGGTGGATGACCAGCGACTTGGCGTCGCCGACGTTGGCGAGCAGCGAGAAGATCTCCAGCCCTTCGGCGAAGGCGCGTCCGGCGTCGCGTCCGCCGCGCAGGGTGAAGCAGAACACCGCGCCGGCGCCGTTCGGCAGCAGCCGCTGCGCGAGTTGATGATCGGGATGGTCTTCGAGTTCGGGATAGCGGATGTCGGCGACCGCGTCCGACGCGCGCAGGAACTCGACCACCTTGCGGGTGTTGGCGACATGCCGGTCCATCCGCAGCGACAGCGTCTCCAGCCCTTGCAGGATGTGGAACGCGGTGGTCGGACTCATGCACGCGCCGAAGTCGCGCATCCCCTCGCGCCGCGCGCGCAGCAGGAACGCGCCGGGGGTCGACTCCTCGTCGAACTTCATGCCGTGGAAACCGGCGTACGGCGCCGCCAGGGTTTCGAACTTGCCGCTCGCGCCCCAGTCGAATCTTCCGCGCTCGGTCAGCACGCCGCCGATCACGGTGCCGTGGCCGCACAGGAACTTGGTCGCCGAATGCATGATCAAGTCGGCGTCGTGGTCGAACGGGCGGAACAGATGGGCGTGGTGAAGGTCGAGTCGATCAGCAGCGGCAGGCCATGGTCGTGCGCCAACGCCGCCGCCGCCGGCACATCGAGCAGGTCGCAGTTCGGATTGCCGACGACCTCGCCGAAGATCAGCCGCGTCTGCGGACGGATCGCGGCGCGCATCGCGTCCAAGTCGCGCGGCGGCACGAACGTGGTGTCGATGCCGAATCTCGGCAGCGTGTACTGCAGCAGGT
>JBPCXC010000320.1:0-17196 GCA_051008875.1 bacterium | reverse complement strand
CAGAGTCCGCAGTCCTACCGCTAGACGATCCCCCAGTCGTTCGCGCCGCGCGCGGCGGTGCGTTAGCGTTTGGAGTATTGCGGGCGCTTGCGCGCTTTGTGCAGGCCGAACTTCTTGCGCTCGACTTCGCGCGCGTCGCGGGTGACGAAGCCGGCTTTGCGCAGCGGCGCGCGCAGTTGCGCGTCGTAGTCGATCAACGCGCGCGCGATGCCGTGGCGAATCGCGCCGGCTTGCCCGCTGTTGCCGCCGCCGGCGACGGTCGCGGTGATGTCGAGGCGGTCGAGCATCTCGACCAAGTCGAGCGGCTGGCGCACCACCATGCGAGCGGTCTCGCGGCCGAAGTATTCCTCCAGCGGCTGCTTGTTGACGGTGATCTTGCCGTTGCCGCGGCGCAGGTAAACGCGCGCGGTGGAGGACTTGCGGCGGCCGGTTCCGCGATGGGTTTGCGCTTGGGGCATGGGTTTCTGCTCGGTTGGTTTGGCGGCGGTTGATTCGGCGTCGGTCAGAGTTCCAGCGTCTCGGGACGCTGCGCTTGATGGGCGTGCTCGGCGCCGGCATAGACCTTCAGTTTGGACAGCATCGCGCGGCCGAGTTTGCTGCGCGGCAACATGCCCTTGACCGCATGCTCGATCACCCGCGTCGGATGCTTCGCCATCATCTGCTGATACGAAATCTCCTTGATGCCGCCGGGATGTCCGGTGTGATGGTAATACACTTTGGCGTTCGCCTTGTTGCCGGTGACCGCGACCTTGGCGGCGTTGACCACCACGATGTAGTCGCCGGTATCGACATGCGGCGTGTATTCGGGCTTGTGCTTGCCGCGCAGGCGATGCGCGATCTGCGCGGCGAGGCGTCCGAGAACCTTGTCCTCGGCATCGACCACGAACCAGTCGCGCACGACCGTCTCGTTCTTGGCTGAATAGGTTTTCATGTTCACGCTGTCGCGCTGTTGATAAGAAAGGATCGATGAAGACGCTCGATCAAAACGCTCGATAACTAAGCCCGCCGACTGACCGGATGCCGCCGCGCCACCTGACGCCAACGCGGACGCCGACGCGGGCGCGGAAAAAACGGAGCGGGGATATTACCGCGCCGCGCACGCGGATACAAGCCGCGCGGACGGATTTTTCACGCGGATTCCCGGCGGCGGACGAAGGCGCGAATCCGGGGCGAATACCGCGTCAATCCCGCGCCAATCCGCGCGAATCAGCCGCCGCCAACGATTTCGGCGCGGACGCGCTCGAGGTCGGCGGGGGTGTCGATGCCGGCGGCGGGGACTTCGACCGCGTCGGCGCAGACGATCCGGTCGCCGTGCCACAGCGCGCGCAACTGCTCGAGCCGCTCGCGCGCCTCCAACGCGCACGCGCCGCGCGCCGCGAACCGCCGCAGATAGCCGCAGCGATAGGCGTAGATGCCGAGATGCCGCCGCGCCTCGCTTGTGTTTTTCCCGCTCGGCCGCGTTGCGCCGCCTGGTTCCTTCGGTTGCGTATTTTCATACGCGCCCTCATTCACTCGTTGCGCGCCTTGCCGATCGGAAAAACCACGGCGCGAGTCGTCGCCGTTGTCGTCGTCGTCATCGCGGTCGGGCGACCATGGAATCGGCGCGCGGCTGAAATACAACGCATCGCCGTCGCCGTTGACCACCACCTTGACCACCGACGGGTCATGCCACTGCGCGGCGTCGAGCGGCGCCATCGCGGTCGCGATCGCCGCGTCGCGATCGCGCGCCAGCAACGCGGCGAATTGATCGATCAACGCCGGCGGCATCTGCGGCTCGTCGCCCTGCAGATTGACGACGATCTCGTCGGCATCGAGGCGCAGCGCGTCGGTCGCCTCGGCGATGCGGTCGGCGCCGCAGGCGTGGCGCGGCGAAGTCATCACCGCGACCGCGCCGAACGCCCGCACCGCGCGCTCGATGCGCGCGTCGTCGGTCGCCACCGCCACCGACTTAGCGCCGCTGCGGCGCGCGCATTCGACCACGCGCTCGATCATCGTCTTGCCGCCGACGTCGAGCAGCGGCTTGCCCGGCAGACGCTGCGACTGGTAGCGCGCCGGAATGATCACATGGAATCGCGGCATCGCTATCGCGCGCCCTCGGCGCTTTCCAAGCCGACGCGCGCGAGCACCGCGCGCATCAACGCAGGCGCGATCTCGACTTGCAGCGGCACCGCCCAGAACACGCCGGCGACCGCGCCATCGGCGACCAACGCGGCGCATTTGACCGCGTCCTTCTCGGTCATCAACACGGTCGAGTCGCCGTCGGCGAAGTCGAAGTCCGCCGGCGCATAAGCGTGGTGGTCGGGAAACTCATGCGCGATCACATCGAGTCCATGCGCCGCCAGTTGCCGAAAAAACCGCCCCGGATTGCCGACGCCAGCAACCGCATGCACCGGCACGCCGACGAAGTCGCGCAACGCGCGTGTGTTCGAGTCGGAGTCGCATAGCGCGTGTTCGTTCGAGTCAGAGTCGCATAACACGCGTGCGTTCGAATTGGAATCGCGCAGAGCGCGTTCGTTCGAGTCGAAGTCGCGTAGCGCGTGCGCATCCGAATCGGAGTCGCGCAATGCGCGTTCATTCGAGTCGGAATCGTGCAACGCGTTCGCGCTCGAATCGGAATCGCGCGACGCGCTCGCGTCGGAATCGTTCGCGCCGATGCGCACCGCGTGTTCGATGCGCGTGGTCATCGAGAACTCGCCGTCGCCGTCGGAATCGCCGTTGACCGCGACCACCAGATCGGCGCATCGCAGCGCGCTGCGCGGCTCGCGCAATGGGCCGGCGGGCAGGCACCAGCCGTTGCCGAACCTGCGTTCGCCGTCGATCACCACGATGTCGAGGTCGCGGCGCAAGGCGAGGTGCTGGAAGCCGTCGTCGCTGATCAGCACGTCGCAGCGGTGCCGTTCGAGCAACGCGCGCGCGCTGCGGCGGCGGTCGCGCCCGACCATCACCGGCACGCGGCAGCGGCGCGCGATCAACGCCGGCTCGTCGCCGACTTCGGCGGCGTCGGCGCCGGCGTCGGCTTCGCGCGGTCGGTCGCCGTCTGCGCGTCGGGCGCGATAGCCGCGCGAGATGACTCCGCAACGCACGCCGCGCGCCTTCAGTTGCTCGACCAACTCGATCACCAGCGGCGTCTTGCCGACTCCGCCGATGCTGAGATTGCCGACCACGATCAACGGCAGCGGCAAGCGATCGCGCGCCAGCACGCCGGCGCGATAGGCGAGGCGGCGCAGGCGCATCAACGCGCCGTAGCCGAGCGCGAGCGGATACAGCAGATGATTGAGCCAACGCGGCCGCTCCCAGCCGCGTTGAATCGCGCGCGACAATGTCGACATCGGGGATGGCGTCGAGGACGGCATTGGCGATAGAAAGGGCAACGGCTTCAACGACAAACTCGGCGCTGACTCAGTACGCCGACGGCGGTTGCGTGTCGTCGCCGTCGGCGTCTTCATGTTGCGCGTCGTCGCTGTCGGCGTGCTGCGCGTCGTCGTCGTTTTCATATTGGCGCATCATCGCCGTCATCGTGCTGTGCGCCGTCGTCACCGCCTTGCGCTCGCGAAAAAACGCTCCCTGCGTTTTTTTTCCGCAATCCACTCCCCCCGCCGTCATTCCCGCAGTCTTTAAGCGGGAATCCATCGCTCGCGTCAGCGAGTGAGGCAAGCCGAAGGCTTGCTTGCTTTTGATGCGGACGGGAATCGCGTGGTTTGTTCACGCCATCACGCCAGTTCGAAGATTGCCATCCATGGCGACTGGACTCCCCGCATCCATGCGGGAATGACGGCGAGTGAGTGCGTCATCGCCGTCGTCGTGTTGCGCGTCATCGTCATCTTAATGTTGCGCGCCGTCGCCGTCCTCATGCCGTGCGCCGTCGCTGTCATCGTGCTGCGCGCCGTGCAGTCGCGCGTACGCGCCGCCGCGGGCGAGCAGTTCGGCGTGCGCGCCGCGTTCGACCACGCGGCCGTCGGCGAGCACCAGGATCAAGTCGGCGCTTTCGATGGTGGACAGGCGGTGGGCGATGATCAGCGAGGTGCGGTTGCGCACCAGTCGGGCGATGGCCGACTGGATGTGCCGCTCGGAATGCGAGTCGAGCGACGAGGTCGCCTCGTCCATGATCAGCAGCGGCGCGTCCTTGTACAGCGCGCGGGCGATGGCGATGCGTTGGCGTTGGCCGCCGGACAGGCGCACGCCTTGCTCGCCGATCACGGTGTCGAGGCCGTCGCCCATGCGCGCGGTGAACTCGGTCACGTTGGCGGCGGCGGCGGCGGCGCGCAACTTGTCGTCGTCGATTCCGCCGAGGTCGCCGTAGGCGATGTTGCGGCGGATGGTGTCGTCGAACAGCACGATCTCCTGGGTCACGATCGCGGTGTTGGCGCGCAGCGACTGCAGCGAGATCGATTCCAGCGGCGCGCCGTCGATGCTGATCCGCCCGCTCGCCGGCGAATAGAAGCGCAGCAGCAGCGACGCGATGGTGGACTTGCCGCTGCCGGAGGCGCCGACCAGCGCGACCGTGCTGCCCGCCGGGATGTCGATCGAGACTCCCTGCAGCACCGGCGCGCCGCGTCCGCGGCCGTGGTATCGGAACGACACATCGTCGAACTTGACCTCGCGCCGCACGCCGCTCAGCGCGACTTCGCCGCGGTCGGGCTCTTGTTCGATGTCGATCGTGCCGAACACGGTCTGCGCGCCGGCGAGTCCGCCTTGGATCACCAGGTTGATCTTGGACAAACTGCGGATCGGCTTGGTGGTCATGATCATCGAGGCGAGATAGGACGAGAACACGCCCGGCGTGATGTCCTGCTGCAGCGCGACCCAGATCACGCCGGCGACGCCGACGCCGGACAGGAACACCATCAGCGGCACGCTCGCCGACGACACCGCGGTCGCCTTCATCGCCTGCTGGCGGTTGCGGTTGTTGGCGACGCCGAACAACTTGCGCTGGTATTCATACGCGCCGAAGATCTTGATCACGCGTTGTCCTTGCAATGCTTCTTTGGCGATGTGGGTGATGCCGCCGACGCTCTCTTGCACGCGCAGGCTGATCGAGCGGAAGCGTCGGCTGGAGAACTTGAACACGACATACGCGACCGGCAGGATGATCGCGAACAGCAGCGACAGTTTCCAACTGAGATAGAACATCCACAGCAGCAGGAACAGCGTCTTGAAGGCGTCGCGGAACACCACCCGCACCGCCGCGGTGCTGGCGCCGGCGACTTGCTCGACGTTGTAGATCAAGCGCGCGGTCAGCATGCCGCTGGAATGCTCGTCGTAGTAGCCGACCGGCGCGCGCAGCAGCCGCTCGAACATCAACTGGCGCAAGTCCTGGATGACGCGCCGCGCGACCCAGTCCATGCAGTAGCTGTCGACGAAGTTGCCGAGCGCGCGCGCCAGCCCGAGCGCGACCAGCACCAGCGGCACCCACTTGATGAAGTCGGCGTCGCGATCGACGAAGCCTTGGTCGATGATCGGCCGCAGCATGACCGCGATCGAAGCATCGCCCGCCGAGACCAGCAGCATGCCGCCGATCGCCGCCAGGAACACCCATTTATACGGGAGGACATAGGCGAGCAACCGACGATACAACCGGAAATCGTCAACAGGCGCGGACACGAAACGAGCGGGCGATGGGCGGGGCGAAACGCGATTGTATCGTATTTCGGCGAATGCGCCGGGGGTGTGTTAAGTGTGCGATGGAGTGCGAGCGATGCGCACGCGAATACATGCGCGCGCTTATTTCGACTCGGCGCCGACGTCGGCGCAACCATACAAGCGATGCGCGCGGATATAGTCCCACACTCCGACGGGCAACAACTCGCCGACCGGCTCGCCGGCGCGGATGCGCGCGCGCACTTGCGTCGCCGAGATCGCCACCGGCGCGGTCTCCAGCAGCAGCAGTTTGCCGCCACGCGCGCGGCGCAAGTCGTCGCCCGACTCGACCCGCGCGCCGCGCCACCACGCTGGCGTCCGCTCGACCCGCCAGCCGGGCCGCGCCAGCGCGATGATGTGCGTGCTCGACTGCAGCGCCCGCCAACGATGCCACCGCTCCAAGCCGAGCAGCGCATCGAGCCCGAGCAGCAGCGCATAGCGACGACGCGGATGCCGCCGGCGCAGTTCGCGCAGCGTGTCGATGGTGTAGGACGGGCCGGCACGCCGCAGCTCGATGCCGTCGGCGACGCAGCGCGGGCGGTGGTTCACGGCGATGCGCGTCATCTGCAAACGATGCCGCGCGCTCGCCTCCGGCGGCGGACGATGCGGCGGCGCGGCGGCCGGGAGATAGGTCACCGTGCTCAACGACGCGACGCGCATCGCCTCGGCGACCGGTGTCAGATGACCGCGGTGAATCGGATCGAACGCGCCGCCGAACAGGCCGTGAAGCGCAGAGTCGTCGAGCGCGGAGTCGTGCGGCGCACGGTCGCGCGGATTGTCGCTGTCATCCATCGCCGCGAACTATATCACCGTCGCCGCGCATCGACGAATGCACCGCGCCACATCGACGAACGCACCGCGCACGCATCAGCGAGAACACGCCGCGCATCAACGAACACACCGCGCACATCAACGAACACGCCGCGCCGCATCGCGCATCGCCGACTCGTCAGTTCCGAGTTTCAGTGATCCGATATCGCCAGCGCAGCGTGCCGTGCGGCGTTGCGCCGCGGAAGAATATATTGCGCGACACGTCGCGCGCTTGACCCGGCGGGATGCGCACGTTCAGACGCTCGTGCGCTTGGCCGATCACCGCGCAGTCGCCGCCCGCATCGTCCGGCGGGCAGTCGAGCATGGTGATGCTGATCACGGTCTCCTTCAGCGCGGTCGTCTCGCTCGCGTTCGCCAAGCGCGCGTTGAACTGATAACTGTCACCATACGCCCGCGCCATCACCGCGTTCTCGATTTTGATGTCGCCGGGCGGCAGACTCTGGCGCGCCAGCCGCGCGTCGTCGCGGGTGGTGAACACCACCGCCGCGCCGGCCAGCACCAGCGCGGCGAGGATGCCGAGCGCCGCCTTCGGGTGGCGGCCCGACAAGAACAACAAGGCGACCGCAACGACGCCGAGAAGAATCCACTGCATGGAAAAAACGCCGGATTGAAACGGCGCATACGATAGCCGCCATCGGCGTATTTTTCAACCGCCCCGGCGGCATCCGTCGATCGGAAATCATCGCCTCACTATCAAAGGGCTAAAGGGCTCGGGTTTAAGTTCCGGGCGAACGGGTCGGTCCGGCATCGCTTGCGCGGTTGCGCCGTCGCCATCAATATAGCGGCGGCGAACAAACCGATGCGCATCAACACCGCGAGAACTCAGTCATAACGAAAAAAATCGCGCGCGTTGATAATCGAAACCCCGGCGAGATTTAAGTTAGTGTCGCCAATCTTTTCGCGCGCGCAAGTCCGGCGATGCGGTAGAATAGTCACGGCGCGGCGATGAGTCCGCGCAATCATCCGACAACCGTATGGCATCCAACCGTAAACCGAACGAAGCCGAAACCCGATCCGAAGCGAGCGCGATGCGCGAGGTCGTGCTGGCGGCGTTGGAGGACGCCAAGGGCGAGCGCGTCTGCGTGCTCGATGTGCGCGCGCTGACCGACATCACCGACTACATGATCATCGCCACCGGCGCCTCCGACCGCCATGCCGCCACCCTCGCCGAGCGCGTGCTGGAGCGGATGAAGGCGGCTGGCTGGCGGCATCTCGGGCTGGAGGGCTTGGAGCCGTCGGGCGCGCGCGACTGGGTGCTGGTGGACTTCGTCGACGTGGTGGTGCACATCATGCGCGCGCAAACGCGCGAGCGCTACGACTTGGAAAGTTTGTGGGACGAGAGTTTGAGCGCGCTGCTGGCCGAGCCGGACGCGGCGCGGCAACAAGCGGCGGAGTCGTAGCCGCGCGATCTTAAGAGAGTTGGCGCGGACGCGATGCTGACGATCCACTTGGTCGCGGTCGGCGCGAAGACGCCGCACTGGGTGCAGCAAGGTTGGCGCGAATACGCCAAGCGGATTCGCGGTCGTTGCGCGCTCGAGTTGATCGAAGTCGGCGCGCTGCGACGCGGCAACAACCCCGACCTCGCCGCCATCGCGCGACGCGAAGGCGCGCGGCTGCAGCGCGCGATCCCCGCCGGCAGCCGCGTGATCGCGCTCGACCGCGCCGGCAAAGCGCATTCCACCGCGCAGATCGCGCGGCGGATGGAGGCGTGGATGCGCGACGGCGCGCGCACCTCGCAGGTCGCGCTGCTCGCCGGCGGCGCCGAGGGCCTAGCGCCGCCGGTGCTGGACGCGGCGGACGAGATCTGGTCGCTGTCGGCGATGACCTTCGCCCACCCGCTGGTGCGCGTGATCATCGCCGAGCAAATCTATCGCTGCTATTCGCTGCTCGAAGGCTTGCCGTATCATCGTTGAATGCGGGTTGTTTAATGTGTTGTTGAATGCGCACGGTGAATGTGTCGGTGAATGCATTTTTGAATCGCATCGCCGAACGCGGACGAATGGATTCGATTCCGATGCGGCGTTGTTATCGTTGAACTCGCGTTGTTGAATGTGTCATTGAACGCGTCGTTGCATCGCATCGCCGAACGCAAGTCGGTGGACTTGATTCCGACGCGGCGATTGATTCTCGCCTCCGCTTCACCGCGGCGACGCGAGATGCTGGCGCGGCTGGGGGCGCGATTCACGGTCGAGCCCGCCGCTGTGGACGAGCGCCGCCGCGCCGGGGAGTCGCCGCCGGCGTTGGCGATGCGCCTGGCGTTGCAAAAAGCGCACGCCGCGCACGAACGAATCCGCGCGCGCGATGACGCGCATGATTATGAGCGCGATGATCGACGCGATGATGAACATGACGATGGACGCGATGAACGCGACGACGACGAAGATGGACGCGCCGACGACGAACACGATCGCGGCGGACTTGCGACACCCGCGATCCTCGCCGGCGACACCGTGGTCGCGCTTGGCGACGCGGTGTTCGGCAAGCCGGCCGATCGCGACGATGCGGTCGCGATGCTGCGGCGATTGTCGGGCGCGACGCACACCGTGTTCTGCGCGGTCGCGCTGCTCGCCGACGGCCGCGAACTGCAGCGCATGAGCGTCACCGAAGTCGCCTTCCGCCGCCTCGGCGCGCGCGAAATCGAACGCTATTGCGACACCGCCGAGCCGTTTGACAAGGCCGGCGCCTACGCGATACAAGGAGCCGGCGGCGCGTTCGTGCAGTCCCTCCGCGGCAGTTACAGCGGCGTGGTCGGACTGCCGATGTGGGAGACTTGGCGACTGCTGCAGCAACTGAATCGCCGCGGCGAATCGCGCGGCAACCGAAACGGCGAAACACGCGATAACCGAGACGGTGAATCACGCACCGACTCGCGCGGCGACTCACACAACGACTCACGCGACAACTTGCGCGGCGAATCAAACACCGATCGAACGCCGACTTAACCGCCGACGCCGACTTGCGATGACCGAAGAGATCCTGATCAACGCCACCGCGCAAGAGACTCGCGTCGCCGTGCTCGAGCGCGGCGCGCTGCGCGAGATGTGGATCGAGCGGCGCGCGCGCGCCGGCATCGTCGGCGGCATCTATCTCGGCGTGGTCGCGCGGGTGCTGCCGGGAATGCAGGCGGCGTTCGTCGAGATCGGCAGCGCGCGCGCCGCGTTCCTGCATGCGCGCGACTTGCCCGGCGGCGCGGCGGACTCGATCGCGACGCAACTTCGCGTCGGCCAGCGGATCTTGGTGCAAGCGACCAAGGAGCCGGTCGGCGACAAGGGCGCGCGGCTGAGCGCGCGGCTCAGCCTGGCGGCGCCGACGCTGGTGTATCTGCCGCACGGCGACGGCCTCAATCTCTCCAAGCGGATCGACGACGCCGCCGCGCGCGCGCGCCTGACCGCGCTGCTGACCGACCTCCACGCCGAACTCGCCGGCGATGTGTATGACGGCAACGCATACGACGACAACGCGCGCGACGGCGGACTTCGCGATAACGAACCGCTAAACAACAAGCCGCGCGGCGACGAACACGGCAACCATTTCCGCGGCGGATTCATTCTTCGCACCGCCGCCGAGGATGCGGCGCGCGAGACCATCCGCGGCGACATGGCGCGACTGTTGCGCGACTGGGAAGACTTGCGCCAGCGCGCGCGGCGCGTCGATGCGCCGGCGTTGCTGCGGGCGAATTTGCCGCTGGCGTTGCGCGCGGTGCGCGACTTCGCCGGGCGCGGCGCGGCCACGGTGCGGGTCGACTGCGCCGATACATATCGACGCGTCAAGGCGTTCGCGGACGAGACGATGACTTGCGCGCCGCGCATCGAGCATTACGCCGAGCCGCGTCCGATCTTCGATCTGCGCGCGGTCGAGGACGACTTGCGCGGCGCGTTGCAAAGGCGCGTGGCGTTGCCGTCCGGCGGCGACTTAATCTTCGATCAGACCGAGGCGATGACCACGGTCGACATCAACACCGGCTCGTTCGTCGGCGCGCGCGACTTCGGCGACACCGCGCTGCGCACCAACCTCGAAGCGGCGGCGGAGATCGCGCGCCAACTTCGACTGCGCAACATCGGCGGCATCGTCATCGTCGACTTCATCGAACTGCGCGACGACGACGACCGCGCCGAAGTGATCGACGCGCTGCGGCGCGAACTGGCGCGCGACCGCGACATCGCGCGCGTCGGCGCGTTCTCGCCGCTCGGCCTAGTCGAAATCGCGCGCAAGCGCACCCGCGCGAGCCTCGAGCAAGTGCTGACCGAACCCTGCCCGGCGTGCCGCGGGCGCGGCGTGCGCACGACCGCCGAGACCGCTTGCTACGACATCCTGCGCCAACTTCTGCGCCAAACCAGCGCCGGCCGATCATGCCGCGTGCTCGCCGCGCCGGCGGTGATCGAACGACTGCGCTTTGAGGAAGCCGATAGTTTGAACGACTTGCAGCAACGCCTCGGCGCGACGATCGAGTTGCAAGCCGCGCCGGAATATCGTCACGATGAGTTCGATGTGGTCGCGCGATAACGATCGGGCGCGGCGGTCGCGGCGCGTGAAACAACCTCGCGCGGTTTGTGTCGGAACAATGCGCGATGGGTCGGCGCGACTGCGTTGCGCGCGTTCGATTCAATCGTTGTTGTTGATCGCGTCGTTGGCGCTCGCTCCGCCGCTCGCCGCGGCGGAGGTGCGCGAGCAAATCCTGACTCGCGCCGAGTGGCCGCAGGTCGCGAACGGGCATAGCGTGTCGGCGTTGCCGGCGGTGCGCGCGGTGCTGCGCGACTTCGAGGAAAGCGCGCGGGTCGGCGTGGTCGTGCGCCATCCGGGCGGCGGCGACGGTCGGCGCTGGGCGGGCGAGATGCGCGCGTGGCTGGTCAGCCTCGGCGTGCCGTCGCGCTGGATCGAGTTGCAGATCGGCGCCGGCGGCGACGATCAACTGGTCTTGGGCGTGATTGATCGCCGATGATTCATCCGTTCGTCGGCGCGAGTTTTTTGTACGATCACGCCGCGCGAATGACGCAAGTTTAATCGGGCGATCAATCCAACATCGATTCGTCCACCGCGATTTCCGCTTTGCCGACGATGCTTTCATACGCCGCGGCGATCACCGCGACCGCGAGCGGGGCGCCGAGGAAGATCAGCGGCAGCACCAGCAACGCGGCGGTGGTGGCGACCAGTAGCGCGACCGCGAGCAGCACGCCGAGCAACCGCCAGAAGCACGCGCCGGTCAGTCGCCACGAGGTCGCCAGACTCGCCTTGAAGCCGAGGCGTCGGCGCGAGTCGACGCACAATAGCGGCGCGAAGAACAGCCGCACATAGACCACCGCGAGGCCAAGCGTGGACGCCGTCGCCAAGAGCGCGCCGATGATCGCGCCGCCCGCCGACCAGCCGCCGAGCGCGATCGTCCAGCCGACCAGAAACAACGCCGCCCAGCCGATCATCGCCAGCGCGAGCACGGCGTTGATGCCGACCAGCGGACGGTAGCGCGCGAAGCCGGCGAGCAGCGCGCGCAAGCCGGGCCTCAGTGCGGGCAATTGATCGCGCAGATGCAACAGCGCGAGAAACTGCAAGCCGGCCAACAACGGGCCGGACAGGAACACCGCGACAACTAAGTCGAGCAGCGGCGACTCGACCGCGTGCAGCACGATGTCGATGATCAGCAACGCCAGACCGAACGCCGCGGTCGCGCCGAGCAACGCGCGGTATCTCGCCTTGAACAGCCGCCAGCCGTCGCCGAGCGCGCCCTTAAAAGAGAAGGTCATCGAACGCGCTCTTAAGAGAAACCCACCGCGCGCGCCGACGCGATCAAAACGGCCAGTCTCGGTCGGCGAGTTGGTAGAATCCTTTCAGCGCGGCGACCAAGGTGCGCTGGTCGCGCGCGCCGGCGAGTTCGCGGATGGAATGCATGCCGAGTTGCGGCACGCCGATGTCGATCGTGCGCACGCCGAGTCGCGCCGCGGTGATCGGGCCGATGGTGCTGCCGCACGCCATGTCCGAGCGCGCCACGATGGTCTGCACCGGCAGGCGATGCAGTTCGCACACGCGCCGGAACAACGCCTCGGTCTCGCTGTTGGTGGCGTAGCGCTGGTCGCTGTTGATCTTGATCGCCGGACCGTCGTTCATCAGCGGGCGATGCGCCGGCTCGTGCTTGTCGGCGTAGTTCGGATGCACGCCGTGGGCGTTGTCCGCCGAGATCATCATCGAGTGATTCAACGCGCGCGCCAGCGACTCCTCGCCGCCGCACAGCCGCTGCAGCACCGAGCGCAAGAACGGCCCGTCGGCGCCGCTCGACGACGCGCTGCCGACCTCCTCGTGATCGTTCAGCACCAGCACCTTGTTGCCGTCGCCGTCGGCGGCCAGCAGCGCTTCGATTCCGGCGTGGCAACTGAGCAGGTTGTCGAGCCGCGCGGAGGCGATGAACTCGCCGCCAAGCCCGACCAACTCGGCCGGCTGGCGGTCGTACAAACTCAGTTCGAATCCGAGGATGCGCGCGTCGCGCTCGCGTGATTTCGAATCGTCGCGCGCCAACTCGTCCAGCAGCAGTTGCTCGAAGTTCGGCGGCGAGTCGTTGCGATCGAGGTCGCGCTCGAGTCGGCACAGCAGCGCCGGCAGTTCGCGTTGCTTGTTGATGCCGCGGCCGTCGTTGACGTTGCGGTCGAAGTGGATCGCCAGACTCGGGATGAACGCGATCGGGCGCGCGATGTTGATCAGGCGATTGCGCAATGCGCCGTCGGCGTCGCGCAACGTCACCCGTCCGGCGAGGCCGAGTCCGCGGTCGAACCACGGCGCGAGCAGCGCGCCGCCGTACACTTCCACCGCGAGCGTGGCGTAGCCGTGGCTGCGCGCGATCGCGCTCGGCTTGACCCGCAGGCACGGGCTGTCGGTGTGCGCGCCGACCATGCGCAAGCCGGCGTCGGCCGGCGCGCGGCGCAAGTCGGCCGCGACCAGCGACGAGCCGTTGCGCACGACGAAACTCTTGCTCGGCGCAAACCCGCGCTCGCGTTCGTCGGCGCGTTGCCACGGCGCGCCCTCGTCCACTTCGACATACCCGGCTTCGCGCAGCCGCGCGACGGCGTTGGCGACCGCGTGGAACGGCGTCGGCGAATCGTTCAGATAACGCAGCAGCGAATCGATCGCATCATGCGACGCGGCGGACTGGTCGGCGGGCGGTTTGTCGGCAAGCGGTTTGTCGACAGGTGGTGTTTTCGTTTTCGGCATCGCAACTACGGGGAATGATTGAGCGGAATCGATTCTAATCCATTTGCCCGCCGCCTCGGGGGTTTCGGCATTGCACTTGCCGCGCGCAGCCGGCGCGGTCGCCGTCCAAGCGCAATGCGGTCAGTTTGCCGCCCCACACGCAACCGCTGTCGAGGCCGATCAAGTTGCCGCGCTGGAAGAAGCCGAGCGCCGACCAATGGCCAAACACGATGCGCCACTTGCGGCACTTCAGATCGGGATGGTCGAACCACGCCAGCAGATGCGCCGGCGCGCCGCCCGGCGCGTCCTTGCAGGCGAAGTCGAGTTCGCCGCGGCGGTCGCAGTAGCGCATGCGGGTGAGCGCGTTGATGATGAAGCGCGCGCGTTGCCACCGTCCCGACGCTTCGCTCCATCGCGCCGGCTCGCGGCCGTACATCCGCCGCAACAATTGTTCGTGCTGCTCGCCGCGCAACAGCGCCTCGACTTCGCCGGCGAAGCGCGCGACTTGCTTGCGCCGCCAACCCGGATAGACGCCGGCGTGCACCATCATCGTCTTGATGCGCCGGTCGCAATGCATCAGCGGGCGATGGCGCAGCCAATGCAGCAACTCGTCGCGGTCGGGCGCGCGCAGGATCGCCTGCATCGTGTCGCCGCCGCGATGCGGCTTGACCCCGGCGGCGATCGCGAGCAGGTGCAAATCGTGATTGCCGAGCACCGCGACCGCGGCGTCGCCGAGCGCGCGCACCAAGCGCAAGGTCTCGAGCGAATGGCGACCGCGATTGACCAGATCGCCGGTCAGCCAGAGTCGATCGCGCGCAGGATCAAAGCCGATCGCGTCGAGCAACTCCTCCAACGGCGCGACGCAGCCTTGCACATCCCCGATCGCATAAATCGCCATGCCGACAGATTCGCTGCTTGGGTTGGGTGAGTTGGATTACGCCGATGCGATCACGCCGCTTGCGTTACGCCGCTCGCGTTGCATCGCTCGCGTCGCATTGCGCGCGTCGCATTGTGCGCGCGTCGCATCGCGTCGTCGGCATCGTCAGCGTTGCGCGCGTCGCGGTTTCGGTTTCGCCGTTGGCGGTTGGTCGGTTGCGTCGCGTCATCGACGTCGCGTTGCGTCGTTGGCGTTGCGTTCTTGCTTCGCGTCGTGAACGCCGCGTCGGCGGCGACGCTTATTCCTGCAGCAACTCGTCGCACAGCGCGTCGTCGCCGAGGTCGTTCGGCGGGTCGCCGTCGTGGATCGCGGCGTTGCGTTGCTGGCGATAGCCTTCGCGCAGGAACAAGTATTGATCCACCTGCAGCGCCAGCGCGTCGTCGGCGCCGAGCAAGCGCGCGCGGCGATCAACCAAGCGCAGTCCGCGGGCATACGACGACTGCGGCGACTCGAGCGCGGCCAGCGGGTCGGCGTAGGACTGCGGCGCCAGCGCGACCGCGTCGCGCAGGTTGCTCGGGCCGAGCAGCGGCAGCACTAAGTACGGTCCCGCGGGCGCGCCCCACACCGCCAGCGTCTGCCCGAAGTCCTCGCTGCGCGCCGGCAAGCCGATCTCGCCGGCGACCTCCATCACGCCGAGCAGCCCGAGCGTGGTGTTGATCGCGAACCGCCCGGCGTCGCGCCCGGCATGCGCGAACTTGCCTTGCAGCAGATCGTTGAGCACGGTGTTCGGCGTCCACCAGTTGGCGAAGAAGTTGCCGACGCCGTTGCGCACCGGCTGCGGCAACTTCGCATACGCCTTGGCCACCGGCTTGAGCGCATAACGATCGACCTTGAGATTGAACTCCAGCACCGCGCGGTTGGCGCGCTCGAACGGGTCGGCGCCGCCGTCGCGCGCGTCGGCCGCGCCGGCGCAAGCGGCCAGCGCGAGCGCGAGCGGTAGGACGAGGCGCGGGAATCCGCGACGCGCGCGCGCGCTCATTGCGTCGGCAACGTCTCGCTCGGCGGCGGCAACAGAATCTCGACCGGCAACGGCACCTCGGGCGACGCGCCCGGCGCGACCGCTTGATTGAAGCCGCCGCAACCGGCGAGCGCGAACGCGGCCACGACCAGCGAGGCGGCGACGGCGATTCGGCAATGTGTGTTCATCGCGATTCTCCTTCGGGTGTGAAAGCGGATTGCGCGCGGCGGATGCGAATTCGTCCGCCGCGGACACTGCCGATATTATACCACCGCGCCGATGGGAAAGCGATCATGCGGCGGACGTTCGAGTTCGCGACCTGCCGCCCGCCCCGCCGTCATTCCCGCAGTCTGTTGAGCGGGAATCCACACTCGCCCCGCGAGTGATGCGGGGCGAAGCCCTGCTGGCTTTTGCTACAAGCAGGGATGGTCGGTGACGGCGAAAAGAAAGCAAGTCGTTGGCTTGCGTCACTTGCTGGCGCAAGCGCCGATTGCTCGTATCGTCCCTGATACTCGCCCTTGCGGGCGCGCTCACTTTCCTTCGGCACTCACCAAGTCATTCCCGCTTTGAACAACACGCCGGTTTCGTTGTCGGTGTCGCGTTCGGTGCGATACGCCTCGACGCTCATCTCCAGCGGCAGCGCGATCAACTTGTATCGTCCGCCGAGGCGATAGTCGCGGGCGCCGTCGGACAATCTCAAGCCGGTGTACGGCGTCAGCATTCCTTCGCCGAAGGCGAAGCCGTAGCCGAGTTCGTTGTCCATCCGCATCGTCGGTTCGAACGACTCGTTCGACGAGTCATCCGCCAACTCCGCCGCGCTTTCGGTCCACAGGCGATCGACGCCGCTCGCCGTCACGCCCCAGCCGGGCTCCACGCGCCATGACAAGCCTTGACCGTCCGCGCCCGCCGCGTGGCGCAAGGTTCCGCTCACTCCCCACTCGTCGTAGTCCCCGCTGTGCCCCACCAACGCGCGCGCGTTCAGCGACGCGCCGATGCCGTCGCCGTTGTCGTGCGTCAAACTTCCGCCGACTTCGATGCCGAAGCCGGAGCGCGCGTCGCCGCCGTCGTATCTTGCGCCGAGTTCGAACGCGCGGCGCGTGCCGTTCGTCGCCGCGCCGCCGAACTCCATCCCGACGCGCACGCGTCGCGAATCGACATCCAAGTCGGTCGTCGCGTCGTCGTAGTCGACTTCCATGTTCGCGACTTGCGCGTCGAACTTCAGCCGCATCGTGCTCGCGTCGAGCGCGAGGTCGCCGCTGGCGACGCCGAGCGCGGCGCTTCGCAGTTCCACATCGCCCGACGATTTCGCGTCGTTTCCGTCTTCGCGATTCTCCAACTCGCCTTCGCCGTAGCCGACGCTCGCCCAGATGTCCATTCCGTCGGCGCGTCGCCAAGCGAAGTATGGATGCACGCTGGTGGTCGATAGTTCGATCGTGCCTTCGACTGGTTTATCGTCGTCGTCAACGGTTTCATAATCCCATTCCCCCTCGCTCCACGACACCGCCGCGCCGGCGAGCGAGCCGTTGGCGAGACGCACGTCGGCGCCGAGTTGGACGCTGTACAAATCGCCGTCCCAGTCCAAAGCGCCATCCTCGCCGCCGAGGTTTTGGTATGAACCGCCGAGCCAAACTCCGGCGCCATTGCTTACGCCGCCATCGCCGGA
>JBPCXC010000319.1:0-1850 GCA_051008875.1 bacterium | reverse complement strand
CGCCGGCGGTGGTCGGCAGGCGCACCAGCACGTCGCGGGCGGTGCCGAAGTGCTGCACCACCGCGTCGTCGAAGTCGCTTTGGCGCAACGCTTCGCGCACCGATTCGATCTCGACCGGCTGTTGATAGCCGACCTCGACCAGCGTGCCGCCGGTGAAGTCGATGCCGAAGTTTAGTCCGCGCGCGACCAGCGCGATCACGCTGGCGGCGAGCAGCAGCGACGACACCACCGCCGCCGCCTTGCGCTGGCCGAGAAAATCAATGCGGGTGGCACGCTTGAAGAACTCCATCAGATCGACAACTCCTTGACCGACTTGCCGCCGTAATGCCAGTTGACCAGCGCGCGGGTGAGCATGATCGCGGTGAAAATCGAAGTCAGGATGCCGATGCTCAGCGTCACCGCGAAGCCCTTGATCGGGCCGGTGCCGAAGTTGAACAGCACGATGGCGGCGATCAGCGTGGTGATGTTGGCGTCGACGATGGTGGACAGCGCGCGGTCGTAGCCGAGATGGATGCTCGCTTGCGGCGAGTTGCCGTTGCGGATCTCCTCGCGGATGCGCTCGAAGATCAGCACGTTGGCGTCCACCGCCATGCCGACGGTGAGCACGATGCCGGCGACGCCGGGCAATGTCAGGGTCGCTTGGAAGAACGACAGCACCGCGACCATCAACGCCAGGTTGAGGCTCAGCGCGACGGTCGCGGCGATGCCGAACATGCGGTAGTACACCAGCATGAACGCCAGCACCATGAGGAAGCCGGCGAGCACCGAGTTGAAGCCCTGGCTGATGTTGGCTTGGCCGAGGCTCGGCCCGACGGTGCGCTCCTCGATGATCTCGACCGGCGCGGCGAGCGCGCCCGAGCGCAGCATCAACGCCAAGTCGCCGGCTTCGCCGACGCTGTCGAGTCCTTCGATCTGGAATCGCTTGCCGAGTTGATCGCGGATCACCGGCGCGGTCAGCACCTCTTCGATCTTGCCGCTGACGCGCACCGGCTGGCCGTTGTCGTCGCGCACCACGTTGCCGTCGGCGTCCTTCTTGGTCTGCGAGGTGACTTCCAAGTACACCACCGCGAGTCGATTGCCGACGTTGTCGCCGGTGACGCGCCGGTTGATGCGCGCGCCGGCGGCGTCCAAGGTGATGCTGACGATCGGCGAGCCGGTCTGGGTGTCGAGGCTGGCGGCGGCGTCGATGATGTTGTCGCCGGAATAGATCACGCGCTTTTGCAGCAGGATGCGGCGGTCGTCGCGGAACTTGTACAAGCGCGAGCCCGGCGGCGCCTGTCCGCTCTCGATCGACTCGGCGTTGCGCTCCTCGTCCACCAAGCGCATCTCCAGCGTGGCGGCGCGGCCGAGGATGCGTTTGGCGCGCGCGGTGTCTTGCACCCCGGGGAGTTGGATCACCAGTCGGTCGTCGCCTTGTCGCTGCACCACCGGCTCGGCGACGCCGAGTTGATCGATGCGATTGCGCAGCGCGGTCATGTTTTGTTCGAGCGCGAACTCGCGCACCTCGTCGAGTCGCTCGTCGCCCATGCGCATCTTCAGTACACCGGGCACGCCGGCGCGCGCGCCGTCGCCGCGCGCACGCAACTCGGGCACTTCGCGTTCGATCAACTCGCGCGCGCGCTCGAGTTTCGCTTCGTCGCGCAGGATGATTTCGATCTCGCCGGACGGATTCGCGCGCACGCTGCGGTAGCGCAGTTTCGCCTCGCGCAGGAGACTCTTGATGTCGCCGGCGTAGCGCTCGCGCGCGCGCGCGATGGCGTTGTCCATGTCCACCTGCAACAGGAAATGCACGCCGCCGCGCAAGTCCAAGCCGAGATACATCGGGTTGGCGCCGGCGTCGGCGAGCCACG
>JBPCXC010000318.1:0-6071 GCA_051008875.1 bacterium | reverse complement strand
GGTGTGAGCAAGACATGAATCTCCGCTCGCACCACAAGCCAGCAGGGCTTCGCCCTGCCTCACTCGCGTTCGCGAGCGGTAGCGAGCCCGCAGGGCGCGTATCAGGATGATACGCGCAAAGACGGCGGGGGAGGATTTTTGCGGGAATGACGGCGGGAGTGATTGCACCGAGTTTCAACATCCTCGCCGCGCGGATGCTTCGCGCGCGCAGATGCGCTACGACTCCCAGTCCCGTAGCACCATCTCGGCGCATTTTTCGCCGATCATGATCGTCGGCGCGTTGGTGTTGCCGGAGGTGATGGTCGGCATGATCGAGGCGTCGGCGATGCGGATTCCGGCGAGGCGGTGGATCTTCAGGCGGTGATCGACCACCGCCAGCGGGTCGTTCGCGGGACCCATCTTGCAGGTGCCGGCGGGGTGGTAGATGGTGGTGGCGGTGGCGCGGGCGTGGCGCAGCAGGTCGTCGTCGGAGCGCACCCGCGCGCCGGGGTCGAACTCCTCGGTGATGAGGTCGCGCAGCGCCGGCATCGCGGCGATGCGGCGCGAGGTCTTCATCGCGGCGACGGCGATGCGGCAGTCGTCGTCGGTGGCGAGGTAGTTCGGCTGGATCGCCGGATGGCGCAGCGGGTCGTTTGATGCGATGCGCACTTCGCCGCGGCTGCTCGGGCGCAGTTGGCACACCGACGAGGTGAACGCCGAGAACGGATGCACGCCGTCGCCGGGGCTGTCGGAGCTGAGCGGCTGGAAATGGAACTGGATGTCGGGGCGGTCGGCGTCGGCGTCGGCGTCATCGTCGTCGAGGCGGTCGTCGCCGCCGAAGCGGTTGTCGCCGCCGAAATGGTCGCCGCCAAAACGATCGCCGTCACCGTCGCCGAAGCGGTTGTCGCCGTTGTCGGCGCGGGTGAAGATGACCACTTGGCTCGCCGCCATCGTCATCGGGCCGGTGCGCCGCAGCAGGTATTCGAGCGCCATCATCGTCCGTCGCAGCGGGTTGTTGATCTCGTCGTTCAAGGTCTTGCCGCGGCATTTATACACCGCGCGGATTTGCAGATGGTCTTGCAGGTTTTGTCCGACGCCGGGCAGGTCGAGTCGTGATGGAATCTCGAATCGCCGGCACAACGCGCCGGCGCCGATGCCGGAGAGTTGCAGGATTTGCGGCGAGTTGATCGCGCCGGCGCACAGCAGCGTCTCGCGCGCCGCCAGCGCGGTGCGGATGCGTCCGCGATGCAGGTACTCGACGCCGCGCACGCGCTTGCCGTCGTCGTCGCCGTCGAATAGCAGCCGTCGCACTTGCGCGCCGGTGCGCACGGTCAGGTTGGCGCGTCGCATCGCCGGGCGCAGATAGCCGGTCGCGGTGCTGCATCGTCGTCCGCGCGCGGCGGTCAGTTGGAAATAGCCGACGCCTTGTTGGCGCGCGCCGTTGATGTCGTCGTTGCGCGGGATGCCGGCTTCGACCGCGGCGGCGATGAAGGCGTCGGTGATGCCGCGGCGGATGCGGATGTCGGATACCTTCTGCGGTCCGCCGACGCCGTGGAACGCATCGGCGCCGCGCTCCTGATCCTCCGACTTGCGAAACAGCGGCAGCACCTCGGCGAACGACCAGCCCGGATTGTCCGCCGCCCAGCCGTCGTAGTCCTGCGGCTGCCCGCGCACATACAACAAGCCGTTGAGCGAACTCGACCCGCCCAGCACCTTGCCGCGCGGCCACTTCATCCGCCGCCCGCCGAGCCCGGCGGTGCGTTCGGTGACATAGCACCAGTCGAACTTCGGATTGTGCATGGTCTTGAAATAGCCGACCGGAATGTGCAGCCACAAACTCGAGTCGCGCCCGCCGGCCTCCAGCAGCAGCACGCGCCAGCGCCCGGATTCGCTCAGCCGATTCGCCAGCACGCAGCCGGCGGAGCCGGCGCCGACCACGATGAAGTCGAATGGCGTGTCGTCGGTCTCCATTTCGGCGGCGGGGTTGGAATCGGTGCGGACGGCGGAGTTGCGCGCGGCGAATCGTGCGCCGCGCGATGATCGCGCCGGATTATACCTAAACCGCCGCCCGCCGGATTGCGCCGCGCGCCGTCGCCGTCGGCGAGCGCCTTGATTTATTCCGCCGCCGCGCCCATTTCAGCGGTATAATCGGCGTCGGCGCATCCGCGTCGATACTTTAAGTGTCATGCAAACCAATCTCACAATCTCCGCCGGCGCGGTCGAGCGCATCAACCAGTTGCTCGCCGCCAAGGACGAGCCCGACCTGAAGTTGCGGGTGTTTATCCGCGGCGGCGGCTGCTCGGGCTTCCAATACGGCTTCCAGTTCGACCGCGACGCGCAGGAGGACGACGTCGCGATTGAGCAGGGCGGCGTGCAAGTGCTGGTGGACATGCTCAGTTTGCAATACTTGTCGGGCGCGGAGATCGACTACCAAGACGACTTGCTCGGCAGCCGCTTTTTGGTCAACAACCCGAACGCATCAACCACCTGCGGCTGCGGCTCGTCGTTCTCGATTTGAGTCTGCGTTTCGATTTAGCGTTCAACTTTCTCGTTTTCGATCTTCGCGTTCTCGACTTGCGCTTTGCGCGCGCGTCCCCACATTGGCGTTGAACCGACGTTAGATTGACCGCCGAACGCATTCGCCATGCCCAAGCCCGCCCCCGCCAAGCCCAAGCCCAAGCCCAAGCCCGATTCCAGCGCGCCGCCGAACGGCGCCGAAGCCGCGCCGATGGACGACGCCGTCGCACCGGATGAATCCGCGCCGCCGACTGAACCCGATCTCGCCGAGCGTCTGGCGCAAGCCGACGACGAGATCGCGCGACTGAACGACTCGCTGCTGCGCGCCAAAGCCGAGGTTGAGAACATCCGCCGTCGCTCGCAGAACGAGATCGCCGATGCGCGCAAGTTCGCGATTAAGAACTTCGTGATGGAGTTGCTGGTGGTCAAGGACAGCCTCGATCAAGCGGCGATGGTCGAGATTGACCACGGCGCCGACGCCGCCGCCGAAGTGGTGGCGCGGATGAAGGAGGGCGTCGGCCTGACCGCCAAGCAACTCGATCTCGCGCTCGCCAAGTTCGCCGTGGTCGAGATCGCCGCCGCGCTCGGCGCGCGCTTCGACCCGGAATGCCACCAAGCCATCAGCACCGCGCCGTCCGCCGAAGTCGAGGCCGGCTGCATCGTCGAGGTGGTGCAGAAGGGCTTCGCGCTGAACGAGCGCCTGCTGCGCCCGGCGATGGTGGTGGTGGCGGCCGACGACGGGCAGTAATCCTGCGCGTCGCTTGCGCGCTTGCATACTTGTTATCGCCACCGCGAACCCCATATCAAACCCATCCCGAACCCATCCATTGGTACTCACCGAATCCTGAATTAGAGGAACCTATCCCATGTCAAAAATCATCGGTATCGATCTCGGCACGACCAACTCATGCGTCGCCGTCGCCGAGGGCGACAAGCCCAAGGTGATCGAGAACAGCGAGGGCGATCGCACCACGCCGTCAATCGTCGCCTTCACCAAGGACGACGAGGTGCTGGTCGGCCAAGCCGCCAAGCGCCAGTCGGTGACCAATCCGTCGAACACCGTGTTCGCGGTCAAGCGCCTGATCGGGCGAAGATTCGACGAGGAGGTGGTGCAGCGCGATCTCGACTTGATGCCGTACAAGATCGTCAAGGCGAAAAACGGCGACGCTTGGGTCGAAGCCGGCGGCAAGCAGATGGCGGCGCCGGAGATCTCGGCGCGCATCCTGCAGAAGATGAAGCAGACCGCCGAGGACTATCTTGGCGAGACCGTCACCGAGGCGGTCATCACCGTGCCCGCCTACTTCAACGATTCGCAGCGCCAGGCGACCAAGGACGCCGGTCGCATCGCCGGGCTGACGGTCAAGCGCATCATCAACGAGCCGACCGCGGCGGCGCTCGCGTACGGCATGGACAAGAGCAAGGGCGACCGCAAGATCGTGGTGTACGATTTGGGCGGCGGCACCTTCGACGTCTCGGTGATCGAGATCGCCGAGATCGAAGGCGAGCATCAGTTCGAAGTGCTGTCCACCAACGGCGACACCTTCCTCGGCGGCGAGGACTTCGACCGCCGCTTGATCGACTATCTCGCCGACGAGTTCAAGAAAGATCAGGGCATGGACTTGCGCGGCGACCCGCTGGCGATGCAGCGTCTTAAGGAAGGCGCGGAGAAAGCCAAGATCGAGTTGTCGTCGTCAACGCAAACCGAGATCAACCTGCCGTACATCACCGCCGACGCCAGCGGACCGAAGCATCTCAACATGAAGTTGTCGCGCGCCAAACTCGAGTCGCTGGTGGACGAGTTGCTGCAGAAGACGCTCGGCCCGTGCAAGACCGCGCTGAAGGACGCCAGTTTGAGCGCGTCCGACATCGACGACATCATCCTGGTCGGCGGGCAGACGCGGATGCCGAAGGTGCATCAGATCGTCGCCGACTTCTTCGGCAAGGAGGCGCGGCGCGACGTCAATCCCGACGAGGCGGTCGCGGTCGGCGCGGCGATCCAGGGCGGCGTGCTCGGCGGCGACGTCAAGGACGTGCTGTTGCTCGACGTCACTCCGCTGTCGCTCGGCATCGAGACGCTCGGCGGCGTGATGACCAAGTTGGTGGAGAAGAACACCACCATCCCGACCCAGGCGAGCCAGGTGTTCTCGACCGCCGACGACAACCAGGGCGCGGTCACGGTGCACGTTCTGCAAGGCGAGCGCGAGGTCGCCAGCGGCAACAAGTCGCTCGGGCGTTTTGACTTAACCGAGATCCCGCCGGCGCCGCGCGGCATTCCGCAGATCGAGGTGTCGTTCGACATCGACGCCAACGGCATCCTGCACGTCTCGGCCAAGGACAAGGCGACCGGCAAGGAGAACAAGATCGTGATCAAGTCGAGTTCCGGCCTGTCCGACGACGAGATCGAGAAGATGATGCGCGACGCCGAGGAGCACGCCGAGGACGACCGCAAGACGCGCGAGTTGGTGGATGCGCGCAATCAAGGCGAGGCGATGATGCACGGCGCGCGCAAGTCTTTGGCTGATCTGGGCGACAACCTTGACGCCGCCGAGAAGACGCGCATCGAGCAGTCTTTGACTGAGTTGGAGGAAGCGCTCAAGGGCGACGACCTCGACGCGATCAAAGCCAAGACCGAGGCGCTCGCGCAAGCCAGCCACAAACTCGCCGAGCAGGCGTACGCGCAGGCGCAGTCGGAGTCGACGGACGGCGACTCGGGCGATGGCGGCGACGGCGCGTCGGCGAAAGACGACGATGTGGTCGACGCCGAGTTCGAGGAGGTCGGCGACAAGGACAAGAAAGACTGAACGCGCGGTGCCGACGCGCCGAGTTGGGCTGAGCGCGACTTCGCCCGTCGCGCTCGGATAGAATGCGATGATGACGCATCGGGACTCGCCGGCGCGGTCGGCGCGATGCACGAATCGTCGTCGCCCGCGCGTCGCCGTCGTCATCGACTCAACCATCGCGCAAGTTTGACGCTCCGCATGTTCAACAAAAATCGCTACGCGACGCGAACGACGCGGTGCGTGAATCGCCGCCGTCCGGCGTCGTCGTCGTCACCGACTTAATCACCGCGCAAGTTTGACGTTCCGCATGGCCAAGAAAGATTACTACGAGATTCTCGGCGTCGAGCGCGGCGTCGATGAGGCTGAGTTGAAGAAGGCCTATCGTCGCTTGGCGATGAAGTATCATCCCGACCGCTCGCGCGACAACCCCGACGCCGAGGCGCGCTTCAAGCAGGCGAAGGAGGCGTACGACGTGCTGAGCAAGCCGGACAAGCGCGCCGCGTACGACCAGTTCGGTCACGCCGGAGTCGACTCGTCCGCCGGCGTCGGTGGCGGCGCCGACTTCGGCGATGTGTTCGGCGACATCTTCGGCGACATCTTCGGCGCCGCCGGCGGCGGACGACGGCGCGCGCGCGGCGCCGACTTGCGCTACACCCTCGACCTCACTTTGGAAGAGGCGGTGCGCGGCGTCGAAAAGAAAATCCGCGTGCCGAAGAACGTCCGCTGCGCGACCTGCGGCGGCTCCGGCTCGCGCCCCGGCTCGCAGCCGAAATCCTGCGCCGCCTGCGACGGACG
>JBPCXC010000317.1:0-2866 GCA_051008875.1 bacterium | reverse complement strand
GCTTCTTGCTCGCGCTGGCGGTCGCGCCGCCGCTGGTCGGCGCGGTCGCGTTGTGCGCCAACCGCGTCATCCTCGCGCCGCTGCGCTATCGCCCCGAAGCGACCATCGTCGCCACCATCGGCATCCTATACATCATCCAGCAAACCACCTTGCTGGCGTTCGGCCCCGACGCGCGGCCGGTCGAGGCGCCGCTTTACTTCCGCGTGCAGTTCCCGTGGTTCGGCTACTCCGGCTACAAACTGCTGGTCATCGCCGCCGCCGCGCTGCTGCTGCTCGCCACTTGGCACGTCATCGCCCGCACGCGCATCGGCTTGATCATGCGCGCCACCCAGTTCGACCGCGACATCGCGCAGGCGTTCGGCATCGCGGTGCATCGCGTCTATGCCGCGGTGTTCGCCGTCGGCGCGATGTTCGCCGCGGTCGGCGCGGTGCTGGTGGTGCCGATCCGCCAAGCGCATTACCTGATGGGACTCGACCCGCTGCTGCTGTCGTTCATCGTGGTCATCATCGGCGGCCTCGGCAGCATCCGCGGCACCGTGGTCGCCGCCATCCTGATCGGCTTGTGCGACGGCATCGTCTCGGTGTTCTTCTCGCCGACCCTGGCGAAGATGGCGTCCACCGCGCTGGTCGCGCTGGTGCTGGTGTTCCGCCCGCAAGGCTTGTTCGCCGCCAAGTCGCGATGAGCGCGCGCACCGCAGGCAAGCGCCGCGCCGGCGTCAAGATCGTCGCGCTGCGCGTCGCCGCGCTGCACATCGCCGTAGTCGTGGCGTTGTTCGCGCTGCAGTTCGCGCTGCCGGAATACCATCGCCTCGGCGTCACCCGCATCATGATCTTGGCGGTGTTCGCCATCGGCTACAACATCCTGTTCGGCTACACCGGCCTGCTCAGCCTCGGCCACGCGATGTTCTTCGGCGCCGGGTTATACGCCGCCGGCTTGACCGCATACCATCTCGGCTGGAGCGTGCCGCTCGCCTTCGCCGCCGGCGTCGGCGCCGTCGCGCTGCTCGGGCTGGCGGTCGGCTGCGTCGCGCTGCGCACCACCGGCGTGTCGTTCATGATCGTCACCTTGATGTTCTCGCAGGTCGCGTATCTGGCGACCTTGTACTTCACCGAATACACCCGCGGCGACGAGGGCTTGGTGCTGCCGGCGGCGGCGCGCGGCTTCAACGCGCTCGGCGCGCGCATTGACCTGACCGACCCGACGACGCGCTACAACATCGCCCTCGCGCTGCTCGCGCTCGCCATCGCGCTGGCGTATGCGCTCGCGCGCAGCGGCATCGGACGGGCGATGGTCGCGATCCGCGAGAACGAGCCGCGCGCGCGGATGCTCGGCTACAACACCTTCGCCATCAAACTGCAGGCGCTGGTCGTCTCCGCCGCGCTGTCGTCCGCCGCCGGCGCGGCGTATGCGCTGCTGTTCGCGTACCTCGGCTCGTCCTTCGCCGCGATCCAATACTCCATCGACGCGCTGCTGTACACCTTGCTCGGCGGCGCCGGCACCGTGCTCGGTCCGGTGGTCGGCGCGTTCCTGATGTTCTATCTGGTCGATGTCGCCAGCCAATACACCAGCGCGCACCTGCTGGTCGTCGGCGTCGCGCTGGTCTTGCTGGTGCTGTATTTCCCGCGCGGCATCCTCGGCACGATCAAGCATCGGCGCGCGCCGTGGCTGCCGTGACTCTGCTGCGCGCGCGCAATCTGTCGAAGTCGTTCGGCGGCGTGCACGCGGTGCGCGCGGTTGACTTCGACTTAGAGCCGGGCGAAATCCGCGCGCTGATCGGCCCCAACGGCGCCGGCAAGACCACCTTCGTCGGCATGCTGTGCGGCCGCGTCACCGCCAACGCCGGCACGGTCGAGTTCCGCGGCCGCGACATCACCGCGCTGCCGATGCACCGCCGCGTGCGCCGCGGCATCGCCTACACCTTCCAGATCACCAGCATCTTCCCCAACCTGACGGCGCGCGAGAACATCGCCGTGGCGGCGCAGAACCGCCGCGCCGCGCGCGCCGCCGGGTTGCGCGACGCGGTCGCCGCCACGCTGCGGCAGGTCGGGCTGGAGGCGTTGCAGCACCAGCGCGCCGGCGACTTGGCGTATGGGCATCAACGCCTGCTCGAAGCCGCCATGGGGCTGGCGCTCGCGCCGCGCCTGCTGATTCTCGACGAGCCGACGCAAGGCTTGTCGGACGGCGAGATCGAACGCTTCTGCGGGTTGATCGCGCACGCCAATCGCGCGCCCGACGGCGCCACCATCTTGCTGATCGAGCACAACCTCTCGGTGGTGATGGCGCTGGCGCGGCGCATCACCGTGCTCGAGCGCGGCCAAGTGCTGGCCGAAGGCGCGCCCGACGAAATCCGCCGAAACGCCGCGGTGCAAGCGGCCTATCTCGGCGCATGAGTGTTGGCGCATGAGCGTCGGCGCATGAGCGACGCGACGATGCTGCGCATCGAGCGCTTGGACGCGTTCTACGGCGCCGGCCAAGCGTTGCGCGAAGTTAGCCTCGAAGTCGCCGCCGGCGAAACGCTGTGTCTGTTCGGGCGCAACGGCGCCGGCAAGTCCACGCTGCTGAAGGCGGTCATGGGCTTGGTGCGCGCGCGCGGCTCGGTGTGCTTGGACGGGCGGGAAACGACGCATCTGCCGGCGCATGCGGTGGCGCGGCTCGGCCTCGGCTATGTCCCGCAGGGGCGGCGGCTGTTCGCCGAAATGACCTTGGACGAGAACCTCGAGATCGGGCTGATGGCGCGGCGCAAGACCGCCGACGCGGCGACGCGCGACGCGATCAAGGCGCGCATCCTGTCGCGCTTCCCGCCGCTGGCGCCGCGCCGCGGGCAAATCGCCGGCACCTTGAGCGGCGGCGAGCAGCAGATGCTGG
>JBPCXC010000316.1:0-4892 GCA_051008875.1 bacterium | reverse complement strand
GAGATGATGTATGACCCGCGGTATTGATAAGGGGCTCTCTGCGCTCGCACAACAATAGCCGGGCTGGATTCCCGCAACCCCCGCCGTCTTTGCGCGTATCATCCTGATACGCGCCCTACGGGCTCGCTGCGCTCGCGAAAAAACGCTCCCGGCGTTTTTTTCCCGCAGCGCCCCCCCTAGGCCGTCATTCCCGCAGTCTATTAAGCGGGAATCCACACTCGCGCAAGCGAGTGAGGCAAGCCGAAGGCTTGCTTGCTTTTGATGCGAGCGGAGTGCGCGACTTGCTCACACCACCCCGCCAGCGTTCAAATTGCCATCCATGGACATCTGGATTCCGGCTTCCAAGCCGGAATGACGGCGGCAAGTGGCTCGCTTCGCTCGCACCATAACTGCCCGGCTGGCTTCATTCTTCTCACGCCGGAAACACCACCAAGTGATCGATCTCCAAGCGGATTCCCAAGTCTTCGCCGACCGCGTGGTTGTGGTGCGACGGCACCAGCGACAGGATTTCCTGGCCGCTCGGCAGCGACAAGGTGTATAGATAGTTCTCGCCGCGGAACGCGCGCTTCTTGATCTTCGCCGAGCGCGGGCTGTGGTCGTCGTGGATGATGTCGTCGGGGCGGATCAGCACTTGCACGCGCGTGCCCGGCGGATGCGCGGTCGGTCCGCGCAGCGGCGCGAGTTCGGTGTCGATCTCGCCTTCGCGCGCGACCGTACCGCTAAGCAGCACGCCTTCGCCGATGAAGTCGGCGACGAAGCGCGTCGCCGGCTGGTGATACATCCGATAGGCGGTGTCCCATTGCTCGATCGCGCCGTTGTTCATCACCCCGACGCGCTCGCCGAAAGTGAACGCGTCTTGTTGATCATGCGTCACCAGCAGGCAAGTCGCGCCGATCGACTTCAGCAGCGCGCGCACTTCCTGGCGCAGTTTTTCGCGCAGTTCGGCGTCGAGGCTGGAGAACGGCTCGTCCATCAGCAGCAGCCGCGGACTCGGCGCCAGCGCGCGCGCCAACGCGACGCGTTGTTGTTGTCCGCCGGAGAGTTCGTGCGGGTAGCGCCGCGCCATATCGGCCAGCCCGAGGCGCTCGAGCATCGCGCGCGCGAGGTCGCGTTGCTGCGCGGTGGCGAGCGCGTGCAGGCCGGCGGCGACGTTGCGCTCGACGTTGAGATGCGGGAACAGCGCATGCTCCTGGAACACCATGCTGATGTTGCGCCGCTCCGGCGGCACTTGGTTGCGCGCGTTGGAGATGCAGCGTCCGTTCAAGTGGATTTCGCCTGAGTCGAGTCGCTGGAAGCCGGCGATCGCGCGCAGCACCGTGGTCTTGCCGCAGCCGCTCGGGCCGAGCAGGCAGGCGAGCGCGCCTTGCTCGAGTTCGAACGACGCGTCGGCGACCGCGCTGCGACGTTCGTAGCGGCACGAGATTCGATTGACTTGCAGCAGCGCGGGCATCGTTAGTCGGCGGCGTTGTCGTCAAGCCGATTCGGACTCGAGTCGCCAGCGGCGGAGACCGCGCGGCTGAGCACGATCACCGGCAGCAAGCCGGCGAGCACGATGAACAACGCGCCGAGCGCGCTTTGCTCGATCATCTCGTCGGAGGCGAAATGATAGACCTGCGTCGCCAGCGTCTCGAAGTTGAACGGCCGCAAAATCAGCGTCGCCGGCAACTCCTTCATGCAGTCGACGAACACGATCAAGCCGGCCGCCGCCGCGCCGCTTTTAATCAGCGGGAAATGGAATCGCCGCAGCGTCTGCCACGCGCCGTGGCCGAGCGTGCGCGCCGCTAAGTCCATCGACTCCGAAACCTTGCTCAGGCTCGACTCGACCGAGCCGATGGAGATGGCGAGGAAGCGGATCACATAGGCGAAGACGATGGCGAAGGAGGTGCCGCTCAGCAGCAAGCCGGTGGAGACGCCGAAGTTTGCGCGCATGAATGCGTCAACCGCGTTGTCGAACGCGGCGAACGGAACGATCACGCCGACCGCGAGCACCGCGCCGGGCACCGCGTAGCCGAGCGACGCGATGCGCGCGGCGACGCCGAGCGCGGTGCCGCGATGCACGCGGCGCGCGTAGCCGACCACCACGGCGAGCGCGACGCTTAGCGTCGCCGCGCACGACGACACCCATAAACTGTTCAGCGCCGAGCGTCGGAACGCGCCGCTCCACGAGTCGTCGAAGTGCGCCAGCGCGTGGTGAACCAGCATCACCGCCGGCAGCACGAAGCCGAACAGCACCGGCAGCGCGCAGACGCCAAGCGCGATCCACTTCGCGGCGCCGGCGAGCGGCTGGCGCGCGCTGGCGGCGAATCGGCCGGCGGTTTGATAGAACCTGCGACGGCGTCGGCCGATGCGCTCGAGCGAGATCAGCAGCACCGCGAAGGCGAGCATGGTCGCGGCGATCTGCGCGCCGCCGCCGAGGTTGCCCATGTTCAGCCACACGTCGTACAAGCCGGCGGTCAAGGTCTGCACCGCGAAGAAATCGACCGTGCCGAAATCGTTCAACGCCTCCATCAACGCCAGCGCGACGCCGACCGCGATCGCCGGTCGCGCGATTGGCAGCGATACATGGATGAAGGTGCCGACCGGACCGCGTCCCATCAATCTGCTGACGTCGAGCAAGTGCGTCGACTGCTCGAGGAACGACGCGCGCGCGAGCAGATAGACATACGGATACAGCACCAAGCCCATCAGCATGATCGCGCCGCCCATGCTGCGCACTTCGGGGAACCAATAGTCGCTCGCCAAACGCCAGCCGAACAACGCGCGCAACATTCGTTGAACCGGCCCGGCGAACTCGAGCAAGTCGGTGTACAAATAGGCGATGACATACGCCGGCACCGCCAGCGGCAGCAGCAGCAGCCACTCCAACGCGCCGCGCAGCGGGAACTGGTACGCGGTCACCAAGTGCGCGGCGACGACGCCGGTGAGCAGCGTCGAGGCGCCGACGCCGGCGAGCAGGATCGCGGTGTTGACGACGTACTTCGGCAGCGTGGTGGCGAGCAGGTGCGGCCAAATGTTCTCGCTCGGAAACAACGCCAGCGCGAGGATCGACACCACCGGCAGCAACGCCATCGCCGCCACCGCGAACGCGCCGAGCCGCCACGGACTGAGCGCCAAACGCCATCGCGTCGGCAAGCCGTTGGTCGTCACCGTCGTCGCCATCTCCCCGCCGTCATTGCGCGTATCTCTCCCCATTCGTCATTGCGCGTATCATCCTGATACGCGCCCTTCGGGCTCGCTTGCGCTCGCGAAAAAACGCTCCCGGCGTTTTTTTCCCGCAGTCTTTAAGCGGGGATCTCTTTTTCTTTCCATCACCATCGTCAATCGTTATACCCGACGCGGTCGGCCATCTTCGACGCTTCGGCGCGGTGCGACGCGACTTGCGCGAGCGCGACGGTGTCGCGCTTGAACGCGCCGAGGCGTTGCAGATAGCCGCCGATTTCGATTTGCTCGTTGACCGGATATTCGCCGTTGACTTGCGCATACATCCGTTGCGCGCGTGCGCCGGCGAGGAACTCCATCAACTTCAGCGCGCCGGCGCGATTGGGCGCGTGGCGAGTCATCGCCATGCCGCTGATGTTCATGTGCGCGCCGCGCCCGTCCTGGTTCGGGAAGACCACATCAACCGCGTCCGCCCACGCCTTCTGCTCGTCGTCGGCGGAAACCATCAAGTGCATATAATAATGATTGATCGCGGCGACATCGCACACGCCCTCGGCGATCGCCTTGACTTGCGCGCGGTCGTTGCCTTGCGGCGTGCGCGCCAAGTTCGCCTTGACCGCGGCGAGCCACGCTTGCGCGGCGTCGGCGCCGTGGCGTTCGATCATCGCCGCGGTCAGCGCGACGTTGTACGCGTGCTTGCCGGAGCGCGAGCATACCCGCCCGCGCCATCGCGGTTCGGCGAGATCTTCATAGCGCGCGATCGCGCCGCGCTCGACGCGCTCGGCGGCGGTGACCAGAACCCGCGCGCGCGCGGTCAAGCCGAACCAGTGATGCTCCGGATCGCGCACCGTGGCGGGAATGCTGCGCGCGATCGCCGACGACTCGACCGGCTGAGTCAGCCCGGCGTTCTTGAGATCGGACAGCCGCCCGATGTCCACCGTGAACACCAAGTCCGCCGGACTGTTCGCGCCTTCGTTGCGCAGCCGCTCGAGCATCCCGTCCTTCGCGAACACCGCATTGACGCGGATGCCGGTGTCGGCGGTGAAGGCGTCGAACATCGGTTGAATCAGTTGCGGCTTGCGATAGGAATACACGTTGACCTCGTCGGCGGTCGCGGGTGTTGTGTGCGTCGCGAGCGTCGCAAGCGCGAGCGTCGCGGTCAGCGTAATGCGGACGAAGGCGTTCCGGCGGTTGCATCGGCGGCGGCGGTTCATCGGTTCGCGGCGGCTGCGTCGCAGTGGTTAAGTTCGTAACGGTTCATCGATTCATCGGCGGTTAAGTTCGCAGTGTCAGCGGCGCGGTCGAGCCGCGGGAGGCGGGTTATAACCCAAATGAGAATGATTATCAATTAGTTTAGCAAAATTTAATGAATCGCCATCATCCGCCCGCCGCGCGCGAATCCATTCCCGAACATCGCCCGCCAACTGGTAGAATTGCGCCATTCCCCGCGATTCAGCGCCCCGCCGCCCGCCGATGAAGCAACGCCTGAAACAACTGCTGGCGCAAGCCGCGGACGATCTGCGCGCTCGCGGGGCGTTGCCGATCGCCGAGGGGGCGACGCCGCCGGTACAGATCGAGCGTGCTCGCGACCGGCGCCACGGCGACTTCGCCTCCAATCTGGCGATGACTCTCGCCAAGAGCGCGAAGCAGTCGCCGCGCACGATCGCCGAGCAACTGGTCGCCGCGCTGCCGCCGTCGGAGTGGGTCGAGCGCGCCGAGATCGCCGGCCCCGG
>JBPCXC010000315.1:0-3153 GCA_051008875.1 bacterium | reverse complement strand
GCGCCATTCGCGCCAAGCGCGCGCCGCCGCGGTTGGCGCCGCGGTTGCCCTGGTGGACGCCGTGGCTGGCGCCGTATTCGAGCGCGATGGTGGTCACCGTGAACGCGCACAGCGCGTGCAGCGCGAGCAGGATGAAGAACGGAATCGCGCCGGCGTCGCCGAAGGTGAGCAGCGCCAGCGGCAGCCCGAGCAGGATGGCGTTGCCGTAGCTGCAGCAGAAGCCGGTGATGATCTGCGCGTTGAAGTCCTGCTTGAAGGCGAAGCGGCTGATTAGCGCGCCGGCGAAATAAAACACCGCCATCGGCGCGTAGTAGCCGAGCGCGAGTCGCCACGCGTCGCCGCCGTGCGCGTCGCTCGGCGCGGCGTTGGCGAGGGTGCGGAACAGCAGCAGCGGCACCGCGAAGTGATAGACGAAGTTCGCCAGCCCGTCCGCGCTTTGGCGCGAGAACCATCCCAGTTTGGTGGCGAAATAGCCGAGCAGCCCAAGCCCGAATACCGGGGTGGAAACCTCAAGAACGATGTCCATCGTGCGCGTCGGTTGGTTTGTGCGATTACATCACAGCGACCGAACGCGGGTCAAACCATCGCGCTGAAGAAGCGCGAAAAAAATCCCCGCCGAGCGACTCCCGAAGGAGCGGCTCGGCGGGGATTCGGCGTTGGTGCGCGGTGTTTAGATCAAACCCGCCGCGCGCTCGGCGTCACTCCCAGAAAGCCCATTCCAACCGCTTGCCGTGGCAGTCTTCGTGAAACTCGATGTTGGCGCCGTCGCCCGGAATCAACTTCCCGCCCTGCGGATGCAAGCACTTGCCGGTGATTTTATGTTGCAGCACGCCGTTCTCGAGATGCTGGAACAGGATGTTGCTCTGGCTGCAGCCATCTTTCAACACCAGCCGCGTGCCGTTGTGCGGGTCGAGTCGGTTGCCCGCCGGGTGGAGGCATTTGCCGCTGTCCGCGTGGCGGATCGCGCCGTTGGCGAGCAGTTGAAAAACCAACTTCGCGTCGTTTTGGTGGCAGCCCTGGGTGATCAGTTTAATCGTGTTGTTGTTGTGGGTTCTGAAGTTCAACGGATGCGCGCACTTGCCGGAGAAGGCATGCAGCAGTTTGGTCTTCTTGGCTTTTCCGAGTTTAAGCAGATTGATCTTCTTCCACTCAAGCCGCTCGCCGAGGCAGCCGTTGTCCAGAATCAGCGATGCGTTGTCGTTGATCGTCACCCACGTCCGTCCGGCCCCGGGGAGGAGATGGATGCACATACCGCTGATATGCCGAAAGTATCTGTCGCGCAACATCGTGAACTGCGCCGCGGCGGTGTTGCAGTCGCCCAGCATCAACTTGGTCCCGGTCTTTGGCGAGGTTTCGCGGGTCTTCGGCAGCACGCACTGCTTGCTGACCCCATGCCGGATGCGCTTTTGCTTCTTGTCATGGGTGAAGGACACCAACTGCGCCTTCGGGTCGCCTGTGTTATTCAAGCATCGGCCCCCGCGCACCACGATTTCGGTGCCCGGCTTGAGTCTATCGGCACGCGGATACATGCACTTGCCGCTGGGCACATGGATTATGCGATGCTGGAAGTGACCACCGGCATGGCTGTCGGCCGGGACGGCGAACACGCCGAGCGTGGTCAGGCCGAAGAAGATCGCCAGCGCGCAGGTTGCGGTTAATCCAGCGGGGATGAGGGTATGTGTTTTCATCGTCGGTCTCGTCGGTGTGATCGAAAGTGAAGTTGGCGCAAGGTCTAATTCGATTCGTTGCAAGGAACAACGCGACAACCGCACCCTAGCACATCCGCGCATCGAAGTCAAACGCGCGGGTACGCGCATTCGGCCAGTCCGTTATTCAGCGAACGCCGCTATTGCCCGCCGACGACGATCTCCGGCAACTCCGCCCGCGGCGTGTTCGCGATATGCAGGACATACGCGCAGTTCACGCCGCCGCCCGGACCGCCGCTTTTGAACGTCGTCTTGACCAGGAAGGTATAGACTTGGTCGTTGGCGAGTCCTTTGATCAGATGCTGCGTCGCGTCGGCGTCGACGTGCACTTCGTTGCGTTGTTGATCGCACATCAGCGCCGCGTGGTTGCTGTTTTTTCGAATCGCGCCGCGGCGGTAATAGATGCGATAGCCGGAGACATCGCCTTTCGGCTTGTTCCATTTCAGCAGCGCCGACGCGGGACCGACCTTGACCGTCGAGCCCGGGTTGAGATTCTCCGCAATCACGCCGAGCACGCCTTGCGCGTTCGGGCGCACTTGACCGATGTAGTAAGCGCATTCCCACCAGTTGGGGAAGTTTTTGTCGTACAGCCGCACCATCACGGTGTAGAGCGTACCGTTCTCGAGTTCGCCTTGCTTGAACGCTTTGTCGCCGCTGAAGAATCCGTCTTCGTCGAACTCGTTCGGCTTGGTTTGGCACATGTGATGGGCGTTGTGCTCGCCTTTTTTATATCGGACTTTCCAGCGTATGTAGCCGAGGTTGTCGCTTAATGCTTTGCCGTTGCGGATCGCGAAACCGCGGTCGATGCCGTACAAAATAAACTCGGCGTCGTATAGTTGCTCGATTTGCGCACTCGCCGGCGCGTGGAATGCGCCGAGCAAAACGCCGGCGCACAGCGTCGCGGCGAGCAATTTTCGGTGCAAAAATCGGTGATGCAAAAAGTTTGAAGGATTCATTTTGGTGATTGCCGACTGCAGTAAGGATCGGCGCATCCTATCAAAACACGCACGCAAAGTCAATCGCGCGTGCCGTCGCTGACGACGACCGCGCGCTCGGCGCAGGAGGGAGGAGGGAAGGTCGGCGGGGAAGCGCGCGCAACCCCGCCGAAATCAAACTAGTTCAGCACCGCTGGCCAGTTGCCGTCACCGGCGACGATGAAGTTCTCCATGTCGGCGCGCCAACGCTCGTTGATTTCTTGGTCGTAGTTCAGATACAACTTGTCGTCGTGCACCGTCCACAGCAGCGGGTCGCCGCTCGCGGTTTTTCCCTGCGCCACCGCCCAGGCGCAATAGCCGCCGTATTGCGGCGCGTACTTCTCCGGCTCGGCGAGGAACTTGTCGAGGTTCTCTTGGCTGGCGAACAGCCAGTTCGCGTCCATGTATTGGGTCTTGAAGTTCTTCTTGCCCTTGACCGGCGCGACCTCGCCCGCGTCGTCGCCGTCGGCGAA
>JBPCXC010000314.1:0-4948 GCA_051008875.1 bacterium | reverse complement strand
TCGCGGCTCCGCTTCTGCTCCTTCGCCAGCGTCGAACAACCTCCCTCTGGCACCGCCGCCGTCGAGTTCGCGCGCGTTCGGATAGGCCGAGTCGTTGTTGGTCGCGACCACGATGCGCGCGCCGGGTAGGATGCCGAAGCGGTGCAGATAGGCGCGGCCGGCGGACGCGCTCATCACGCCGGGGCGGTCGTTGTCGCCGAACGCGAACGGACGCTCGATCGCGCCGGCGGCGATGATGGTTCGTTGCGCGCGCACCGTCCAGAATCTCTGGCGCGGGACGAAGCGATGCGTCGGCGCGATTGCGTCGGCGTCGTCGGAGTCATCGCGCGGTATGTGATCGGCGACGTGTTCGAGCAGTCCGGCGACGCCGCCGTCGTATAAGCCGAACGCGGTGGTGCGGGTCATCGCGCGCACGCCGGCGGCTTCGACTTCGGCGCGCAACGCCGCCAGCGTCGCGTCGGACTGCGCCGGCGGTTGATGCAGCAAGTCGCCGCCGAGTTCGAAGTCTTGCTCGACCAACAGCACATCCAACCCGGCGCGCGCCGCCGTCGCTGCCGCCGACAAGCCGGCGGGTCCGGCGCCGACCACCAGCAGGTCGCAGAAGTCATGCGCGTGCTCGTACTGGTCGGGGTCGGGCAAGCGCGACGCCGCGCCTAATCCGGCGGCGCGGCGGATGAGTTTTTCGAACTGCATCCACAACGCGGTGCCGCCGAGCGCGCGCGGGCCCATGAAGGTCTTGTAGTAGAAGCCGGCCGAGAGGAAACGCCCGCACAAGTCGGACGCCGCGCCGAAGTCGAAGCGCGCGCTCGGCCACGCGTTCTGGCTGGACGCGATCAAGCCGTGATGCAACGCTTGCGCGGTCGCTTTGACGTTCGGATCGCGGCGGTCGCCGGCGCCGATGGTGACCAGCGCGCCGGATTCCTCGACTCCGGCGGACATGATTCCGCGCGGTCGGTGATACTTGAAACTGCGCCCGACCACGCGCACGCCGTTCGCCATCAACGCCGACGCCAGCGTGTCGCCTTTGCAGCCGCGCAACGCCTTGCCGTTCCAAGTGAAGTGATAAGTCGCGTCGCGGTCGATGCGTCCGCCGCTCGGCAATCGTCGCGCGCTCATCGGTGTTGCTCGGTTTCGGGTTCGGACTCGTCGCGCAACACCGACGCGATGCCGTCATGCGCGGCGCGCACCGAATGAATCTCGTGCGTCAGCGTGTCGCGTTCGACCAGCAGCCACATGCGGCAGCCGTGGATGTGATGCCAAGTTTCGAGTTGCCGCCCGCGCGGGTTGTCGCGCAGGAACACCGCTTCGTGCCAGTCCTCGGCGGCGGCGTCGAGCGGCGGGTATTCGACCGAGCCGTCGCCGCCATAGGCGAACTCGCTGTGGTCGCGCGCGCCGCAGAATGGGCAGTCGATTCGAATCATCGCGGCGATCTCATCCGTGCAACTTCGGATCAGGTCCGGCGCCGCGTTCGTCCATGATCACGCCGCGTTCGAAGCGCTTGATGTCGAAGTCGGCGATGACTTCGTGCGGGCGGTCGTTGGCGATCAGGTCGGCGAAATACCAGCCCGACGCCGGGCTCGCCTTGAAGCCGCCGTAGTTCCAGCCGGCGTTCAAGTACAAGTTCGCCAGCGGCGTCTTGCACAGGAACGCCGAGCCGTCCATCGACATGTCCATCACGCCGCCCCAATGGCGCAGTAGCCGCACGCGTCCGAGGCAGGGCAGGATCGAGGTCGCGGATTCGGCGACGTCCTGCACCGCGGCCAAGTTGCCGCGTTGCGCGTAGGATTTATACCAGTCGATGTCGCCGCCGAACACCATGCCGCCTTTGTCGGATTGCGAGATGTAGAAGTGCGCGCCGCCGACGCCGAACACCACCACTTGATCGAGCAGCGGCTTGAGCGGCTCGGTGACGAAGGCTTGCAGCACGTGCGTCTCGATCGGCAGTTTGCCGAGTTGCGCCATGCTCCACAGCCGCGAGGTGTTGCCGGCGACCGCGAGTCCGATTTTGCCGGCGGCGATGCGTCCGCGGCTGGTGTCGAGCGCGACCACGCGGCGGCCTTCGCGCGCGATGCCGGTGACTTCGCAATGCTGCACGATGTCCACGCCGAGTTGGTCGGCGGCGCGCGCGTAGCCCCACGCCACCGCGTCGCGGCGCGCGGGGCCGGCGCGCGGCTGCACGCTCGCGCCGATGATCGGGGAGTGCGCGTTGTCGTAGTTCAAGTGCGGCACCGCGCGCTTGAGCGTCGGCAGGCTCCATAACTCGCCGTCCGAATCGGTCAAGCGCATGCGGTTATAACGCAGCGCCGCGGCGTCGCGCGCCGCCGGCGTGTGCAACAGCGTGATGTGCGCGCGCTGGCTGAACATCACGTTGTAGTTGAGCGCGTGACTCAAGTTCTCCCACAACTTCAGCGAGTGCTCGTAGAAGGCGCGATTGCCCGGCATCATGTAGTTGGAGCGCACGATGGTGGTGTTGCGCCCGGCGTTGCCGCCGCCGAGCCAACCCTTGTCCAGCACCGCGATGTTCTTCGCGCCGTGGTTCTTGGCGAGATAATACGCGCTCGCCAATCCATGCAGCCCGGCGCCGACGATGACGATGTCATACGCCGCCCTCGGCTGCGGATCGCGCCACACGCGACTCCACTTGCGCTGACCGGCGAGCCCGTTTTTGAAGACGCTCCAGGCGGAGTAGCGGGTCGTCATCGCGGCGGAAATGAATGCGCCGGTCGCGCACCGAACGGCGCGCAAGCGGACGCGCGAGACGACGCGGAATGAAATCGGACCGGTTCGGCGGCGCGGGTCGGCGGCATTGTGCTCAAACGGAAGGAAGGTGATGCGCCACGGATATTCGCTTGGCTGCGGCCGGCGATGATAGCAGAGATTGCGCGCGCGGTGCATCGGCGATGAAGTCGATTCGATTGAGATCCACCGCGTTGATGGATTTGTGATGCGGATGGTTGCTTTAGTAGCAATCCGCTTGTATCTCGGTGATTTTTTCTGGCGGCTTGTTCGGCTCCCCATCCATGGGCGGAAGAAAATAATGCTTTTCACACTTGGCGCATATCACTACTGTGTCAATTGTGGGCTGGATGCCGCGAGTTCTGCCTATAAGCGGGGATTTATTACCACATGGACACAGCCAAGCCGCGTGATTTCCGACAGCAGTGCCACTTTTAAATGTTTCATTATTCAACATTTCAACAATAATTTCCCGCTTCTTTTGGCCCATTGCTGGCTCGTCAAGTTTCTTTCTTCTGCTTTGCTCGTGCTGTTTTGTTTTTTCTTTCTTTTCTTGCTCGACCGCGTCTTTTATCGCTTGTTCTTCTTTTAAAAGGGTTTCTTTGATTCTCGACGATGTACATTTTTGATCGAGAAGGATTTCCTTTTGACTATGAAAGAATCTTTTTAGATTCTCTTTTTTCGAAAAAAACCTAACTGCCACTTCCGCACAGGAATCCGCATCCATATAGAATCTTTCGGTACCTCTAGTCCAACTATTACTAATTGTCTGTATTAATGCGTATTTAAATGAGTGGTTGTTAATATTCCCAAGCAAATAATAGTGTAGATAGTCATCCACGCTTCGGATATTTGAACTACGGCGATGATCATGAAACGGCTCTTTAAAATACGTCCTCCAGAGAAGAATGGCATCAAAAATATCATCGTATTTCCCTTGTAGAATTAAGTTTTCAACATGCCCCAAGCGTAGTTCTCGAAAGGTGCCGGAAATTTCCGTATAAGATTGTTCCTTCAAATGAAATTCGGGCGGCTGAAACGGCAAACTGGCAAGAAAGGCTGCTTCGCTGGAATTGTAGAAATAGTCATCGCCGAGTTTTGAATTCTCAGTCAAAAACCTTGCAGTCTCCAGCACAACCAAATCAACTATAATTTCGCCGATCCACCTAATTTTATCGCCTGTCGCCAGCGAAAAATTTTCCTTAAGATAGTCGCGGAAATTTGCGTGAATCTCGCCATCATATCCAGCCGCTCCGATCTCCTCTATGTGTTTCGCAAATAAATCTGTAGTGGCTGTTCGGTCGATAATTGATTTGCCGGAATCCCGCATAAGTCCCAGCAATTTGTCTGCCGAAGATTCACTTTCTTTTTTTGGCATTTTGGCTATGTGCAGGTATTAAATCAGCAGGAATATCGCAAATCAAAACTTCCTATACGCATCCATCAACTCCACCAACGGATGCGATTTTGACATTTGGAACTTGATCAGCAACTCGCGTGCGATCATGTCGCGGTCTTGTTGGTTGTCGGGGAGTTTCATGTTCGCCGGCACTTGCACCCAGGCGTTGATGTTGCGGTCGAACACCGCTGGCTTGCCTTCCTCGTAGCCCATGTGGACGTCCTACAGCCAGTTGAGGTCGTCCCAGTTCATGATCTTCATATACTTCTTCAGGAACGCCGGGCAGCGGTCCATGTCGGGCGTCAGATTGACGTCGTAGCGATAGCCGATATGCTGGCCGATCTCTTGCTCGCGGCTGCTGTCGAGTCCATCGGACTCGATGAATTGATTCACATCTTGGTTCATGCTGGTTCGCTCCCTCCGGCGCATTGCGTGAGATTAAAATCGAGTCATCTGCGGCTGGCCGACGGTGTGTTGCGTGCCGGCCAGCGGCACTTGCGCCATCGCCGAGGCCTCCATGGTCAGCGCGGCCAAGTCCTCCGGCTCAAGCGAATGCACATTGGTCTTGCCACAGGCGCGCGCCAGCATCTGGCATTCGATGGTCAGCGTGTGCAGGAAGTTATACACTCGCTCGGCGGCCTCGTCGGGGTTCAGGCGCTTGCGCAACTCCGGGTCTTGGGTGGCGATGCCGACCGGGCATCGGCCGCTGTGGCAGTGGTAGCAGTGCCCGGCTTCGACGCCCATCTCCGCCGGGAAATCGGCTTCGGCGATGTCCTTGTTGCAGTTTAGCGCCATCATCACCGAGTGCCCGAT